>NZ_DBMBXK010000001.1:0-238934 GCF_057597765.1 Acidaminococcus sp.
ATTTTCACTTTCCGCCCAAGGTTTAATATGGCTAGCTATTAAAAATTCCGGAACATTAATTCCTGTAATGCAGCACCGATAGTCATAAGCACTTAATACTGCAGTCCGAAAAAAATTCTGTCCTACCCGTTCTTTAGCAATTCGTTCTGTATCGTATCCACTGTTTTCTATCCCCAAAGTTTCCTTTATATGAAATTTAGTTTCCGCATAATCGCTATTACCGCAAAGTTCATTATAGATTTTAGCCAAAAGAGTATAGTCCTGCCCAAATTTATCCCATACTCTTTTATCCATCTTACTTCCATGAGATAACCCACTGACATTTCGATCGTGCAGTTCTTTATCAAAATGTGCCAGATTGCACATTTTCATAACCAACGCAGCAGGCGTTCTCCCCAGATTATTGGCAACCTTCTGCAGCAATGGATTCCCCGAAGTAATTTGTCCAAAAGGCACAGCATAAAATAACGCAAGGGCTATTAAGGTTTCCTTTTCATCCCAGTTTTTTCGTATATTCATATGCTATATTCTTCCAATCGTCTTATGAACAATAAAATATAACTTTAAAAATTCATAAAATCTGATATCTGAATCCATTATAGCATAACAAATTATCTCTAAAAACCCTGGCCATGCAATACAGTGCCTAAGTATATCCGGCATCCTGATCCGCGGCCGCTATCTCTAACCAATTGGGCAGGCTATAAGAAATTGGCAGTTGGCTTGTAAAGGGTCTGGCAGGCAGCGGCTAAGGGGCTAAGTGGTTGCGTGGCTGTGTGGCTAAGTGATTTGAGTCGAACTTTTTCTCTGCTTGTCAAACGGGTCGTGCTGACGCCAGACAGGCAGCCCGTTTCAACGACCCTAACCACTTAAACACTTAACCACCTAAACACTTAATCACCTTTCTTATCCTCGTTGGTCGTTCATCGTGGCCCCCTGGGCGGCCGGGATGGGCTCCCCTGCGGGCAGCCCCTACGGCGTTGGGGTCGGAGATTCTCGTTGAACCGATCATTCCCTACGGCTTCTTGTCGGAGGTTCCGTTAAAAATCCGTAGGGTGCGGACCCAGGGTCGCGAAACGATCCCGCCTGATCCGCCCGTTCCGCCGGATTTTCGATGTTCCCCGTACCCCTGTACGCCCTTCCCTGGCCGCCAGTTTTTTCATTCGTTCAAAAGCATCCGCCTCCGGCAGATGGTCTCCTTTGGCGTGAGACGTGAGACGGAAAGGCGCCTTGCCGCTTTTCACCCTTATTTTAACATCTTTGATTGGGTGTTTTTACGTCTTTTTCAATCTTCTAATTCATTCACTGCTCAAAAACTACCTTTCATCCTGCAGGGTATTGCCTATACAGAAACATACATGTTATGCTGAACCCATGACCCTTACAAAATACAGCAAAAGAAGGTGACGAGTTGCAGAAAGAAACCATCATTGCCCAGGAACTCACCAGTTATTCCATGATCGAACGGTTCGACACCGCCTGCTGCCGGCTGCTGGCCAACAAACCCATCCTGGCCTGGCTGCTTCGGGATACGGTGAAGGACTACCAGGACTGTTCCATTGAAGAAATCATGGACTGCCTGGAAGACACTCCACAAGTCCGAACCGTTGCCGTGGACCAGGACGTGAAGAACCAGGAACCTGGCAAGATTATTGGTGACAGTACCGCAGACAAGAGTGTGACAGAGGGAGTTGTTCTATACGATATCCTTTTCACCTCCCGTTTGCCCAAAACCAACGAAACCTGTCAGATTATCGTCAATGTGGAAAACCAGAACCGCTGGAACCCTGGTTACCCCCTACTGAAACGGGCCGTCTACTATTCCAGCCGGCTTATTTCCCGGCAGAAAGGAACCGTGTTCTTCGGCGATGACTATGGGAAACTGGAAAAGGTCTATTCCATCTGGATTTGTATCAAAGTACCCAAAGCCTGGCAAAATACCATGACTGTATTTTCCCTGGAGCCAAAATCGTTGGTGGGTGCGGGAAAATATGATAAAATGGAATATGATATGGAAACGATGGCAGTCCTCGGATTGGGGAACCATGAAAGTCCCCAGAAGGGTATCCTGAAACTTCTGAGTGTGCTGTTGACACCGGAAATAAAGCCAGAAGAAAAACGGGGGATTCTGGAACAGGACTACCACATCCCCATGACGGTAGAGATGAAAAAGGAGGCGGACACCATGTGTACATACGGACAATCCATCCTGGAAGAAGGCATGCAGAAAGGTGAACAAAAAGGCCGCCTTAAAGAACGGGAAGCCAATATTGTCGCCATGCTGAAAGAAAAAATCCCTATGGAAACCATTTCCCGGATTACCCATTACTCTCTGGAACAGATCCAGAAGTTGGGGAAATTGCATGGATTGCTTTAGATTGGAAAAGGCCGCCGGAAAATCCGGCGGCCTTTTGGTTCATCGTTGGTCGTTCGTCGTGAGTCGTTTCGGATGCCAGATGCTCACGCATCTGCCTTTGAACATGAAAAACCGGCGGCCGGGACGGGCTCCCCTGCGGGTAGCCCCTACCACGTTGGAATCAGAGATGCAACGGAAATTCACAGAAACGAAGTTATCGAAGATTCCGTTTCTGTGACCATCAGCTTGAACATATGACAGTAACGGCGTAGGGGCGAGCCCCGGGCACGCCCATCCCGGCCTCCGTTTTTTATACGTTCCCAGGAACCCGCCCGGCGGGTTCCCTCCTTCTGCTAGAGACTAGAGACCAGTGACTGTCAGCTCATGACCATCGGCCTCCGGCAGAAAGACCGTCAACCTCCGGCTGGACGGCAAAAGCATCCGTCTTGATGTATATGTGGAAGACGAAGAAGGCCGCGTGTACGACATCGAGATGCAGTGCACCAACTCCCCCAGAAATGATCTGGCCAAACGCAGCCGTTTCTACCAGAGTCTGATTGATGGGGAACTGCTGGATAAAGGCAAACCCTATGAAGAACTGAACCCGTCCCACGTAATCTTTATCTGCACGTTCGACCCGTTCCATCGGAATCTGCCAATTTACACATTTACCCATTGCTGTCAGGAAGATAACAGGGTAAAATTAAAAGATGAGGAAACCAGGATGTTCCTGAACAGTAAAGGCAGCGAAAATGCGGTTGATCCTGAGATTGCCGCTTTTCTCCGGTACGTGGATGGAAAAGCGGCAAAAGGAAAATTCGTGGAAAGCCTGGATCAGGAAGTCCATCTGGTAAAGAGTATGGATAAAGTGAGGCGAGAATATATGATTATTTTAAGTGGTGGATTCAAAAGACGCCAGAAAGAAAAAGACATACGGCAAGGTATGCGGCAAGGTATGCTACAAGGTATGCAGAAAGGCATACAGAAAGGCATACAAGAAGGCCGCCAGGAAGAACGGGAAGCCAACATTGTTGCCATGCTGAAAGAAAAGATCCCCATGGAGACCATTTCCCGGATCACCCATTACTCTCTGGACCAGATCCAGAAACTGGGAAAATTGCATGGATTGCTGTAGGTTAGAAAACGCTCAGGGCGTTTTCCTTCCCAATGATAAGGCCGCCGGACAATCCGGCGGCCTTTTGGTTCATCGTTGGTCGTTCGTCGTGAGTCGTTTCGGATGCCAGATGCTCACACATCTGCCTTTGAACATAAAAAAACGCAGGCCGGGATGGGCTTCCCTGCGGGCAGCCCCTACCACGTTGGGATCAGAGATGCAACGGAAATTCACAGAAACGAAGTTATCGAAGATTCCGTTTCTGTGACCATCGGCTTGAACATATGACAGCAACGGCGTAGGGGCGCGCCACAGGCACGCCCGTCCCGGCCTCCGGGTTTTATACGTTCCCAGGAACCCGCCCGGCGGGTTCCCTCCTTCCGCTGGAGACTAGAGACTAGTGACTGTCAGCTCATGACCATCTGCCCCCGGCAGATGGTCTCCATCGGCGTGAGACGGAAAAGCAGCAGGCCGTTTCTGACTTCTCTTTCACTCCGCCCTGTCATCCCGAATAAACACATACCGGTCATCCCGGGACAGTTCCGGGCTCCAGACATAGCCGCTCCAGCAGAACCCTTTCATGTCTTCCGGCTTTGCCGCTCCTTTGCCTGCCAGATACCGGACCATTTCTCCCCGGGCCATTTTCACATAGACCCCTTTCTGGACCACCTTGTCTCCTGCCCATTCTCCAAAGATTACCTGGATGAGCCGGTCTCCCGGCTGCAAATAAGCTTCGACTGCCCGGCTGTATTCTTTGGATGCCAGATTGATGATTACCCCGTCCTCATCCCGGCAGGCCCGGTACAGCCGGTCTCCCCAGAACTCATACAGGTTCCGGGACCCTTCCGGTGCCCCCTTGGCCTGCATTTCCAACCGGTAGGGGACCACCCCGTCAAAGGGCCGCAGCACTCCATAAAATCCTGAAAGGATCCGGACCCGTTCCCCCACCCAGTCCATCTGTCCGTCTTCGAACACAGCAGGGGCCATGTACTGGTACTGGATCCCTTCATAAGCCAGGATCGCCGGCGTAACCTCCCGGTCCAAATCCATCTGACGGAGCCGTGCATAATTTTCTTCTGCCAGGGCCGGACTGCAGGCCCACAGTTTCTGAAGCGCCTCAAAAGACAGGCCCCGGAGCCAGGTCAGCAGTTTTCGGGTTTCCTTCAAAAAAGAAGGCGGGGTGCAGGAGCACCCCGATTCCAGATCCACCTGCATTTTCTTGGCCGGGGAAATGATGATCCTCATTCCAGCGCCTCCAGCATCTGGGCGGGATTTTCTGCCGGTTTCACTTTTCCCATAGCTTTAACGATGATTCCCTGTTCATCGATCAGATAGGTGCTGCGCACCACGCCCATGGATACCTTTCCGTACAGCTTCTTTTCCTTCCAGACGTCATAGGCCTGGAGCACGTTTTTTTCCGTATCAGAAAGCAGGGTAAAAGGCAGACCGTATTTATCCTGGAATTTTTTGTGGGAAGCCACCGAATCCTTGCTGACCCCCAGTACCACAGCCCCCTTCTCCCGGAACTGAGGATACAGTTCTCCAAAGGCACAGGCCTGTTTGGTGCAGCCGGGGGTATTATCCCGTGGATAAAAATACAGGATCACTTTCTGTCCCCGATAGTCGGACAAAGAATGCATGTCCCCATTTTGATCCGGAAGCGTAAAATCCGGTGCCGCCGTTCCAATTTCCAGCATGGCAAACCCCTCCTTGAAAACACTCAGTTTATTTGGAAGATATTATAACATAGAATGGATCGGAAAAGGCCGCCGGAAAATCCGGAGGCCTTTTGGTGCATCGTGAGTCGTTCGTCGTTGTGGATGGCAAATGCCGGGCATTTGCCGTTGAACGTATAGCCCTCTGGGCGGCCGGGACGGGCTCCCCTGCGGGGAGCCCCTACCACGTTGGGGTCAGAGGACCAGCAGGAAATCAGAAAAACGGGGTTGTCAAAAAATCCGTTCCTGTGACCGTTGTATCCAACATCCGACCCCAACGCCGTAGGGGCGCGCCAAAGGCACGCCCATCCCGGCCTGCGCTTTTTATACGTTCCCAGGAACCCGCCCGGCGGGTTCCCTCCTTCCGCTAGAGACTAGAGACTAGTGACTGTCAGCTCATGACCATCTGCCTCCGGCAGATGGTCTCCTTTTAAATCCCGGAGACTTGAAAGTCCCCACCCCATTTCACAAACTTTCTATCTCCCCCAATACCTTTTATACCACATTGCTGCCTGTTTCCATGACTGGGGAACACCCCTGCCTTCTTCGTACAGTCTGGCAATGGCATTGCAGGCGCTGAGGCTGCCTCGTAACCAGGCTTTCCGATACCAGACCAGGGCCTGGGCAGGGTCTGCCTGGCCCAGGTATCCACTTTCCCAAAAGTGTCCCATGATTTCACAGGCCCCGGGATGGCCCTGTCGGGCGGCTTTCTCATACCAGATTCCGGCCTGTTCCAGGTCATGGCAGCGCAGCCGGTATTCCTGGGCCAGGCGCACCTGGGCTTCTGCATGGCCTTTTGCAGCGGCTTTCTGATACCATGCCAGCCGTTTCTCCCGCCAGCTTTCATTTTTCTCTTCACTCACCAGCCGGAGAAAGGAACCCATGGCCAGCTGGGCCGCTGCAAAGCCCTGGGCAGCGGACTTCCCGAACCAAATCAGAGCTTCTTCATAGGATGGATCCACGCCTTCTCCATAGGCGTACATGATTCCCAGATAATACTGTGCCAGGAAGTCTCCTTCTGCTGCCCGGGCCCGGATTTTTTCTCTCTGCCGGACGAACACCCGGACGGATTCGCCCAGGCCGGGCAGGTCTTTCAATGCGCCAAAGGCAGGAGCCACCGGATCCCCGGCCCGGGAAGCCGCAGAAGCGTAAGACCGGGCCAGTCCCTCATCCAGGAAGAAGGTTCCATATCCTCCATCCAGGTACAGAGCCAGAAGAAAAAGAGCCCGGCCGCAGCCATCCCAGGCTTTCGCCTGGATTTGAGGATAAGCCTCCCCAGCTGGAAGATTCAAAAACAGTTGATCCAGTTCACAAGTTTCTTTCCCCAGCTGTTCCTTTGCATCTGCCTGCTTTACTTTTTCCCCTGCTTTGCTCTCCATAGTCTGAACCTCCTGCGATGCCCAGCTCTCTGTCGGCCTACTGCTCTTCACTTAAAATCCCGTACGCTTTGCGGTATTTTTCCACCCGTTTCCGGTCCTTTTCCGTCACTTCCGGCAGCCGGGTCAGGTCCATATTGTTCCGCAGGTCCGCCTTTTTCACGGCGATGGCGTAGGGATTCCCGCTTTCTTTGATCTGCCGCACATACTCCAGATAGGGCACCTTCTTGTCATGGGTCAGCAGGGCCACCGCATCTGCCACGGTTTTCCCAAACAACTGTTCCAGGGTTCCCCGGTCCATGGCCGTATCTTCCAGGGTATCATGGAGCATCCCCACCAGGGCATATTCTTCCCCCAGGGGAAGCACCTGATCCGATACGAACTTCACATGATAAATGTAGTCTTTCCCGGCCCGGTCCTTTTGTCCGGCGTGGAATTTCTTTGCCACTTCATAGGCCAATACCAGTTTATCCATTTTCACCACTCCTTATTCACATTTGGATTTCCCATTCTCTCCAGGAACCGTACATCCCAGTCTTCATATTTTTCCATCAGCTCATGGACATGTTGGGCCATGATGATGGCAGGCACTCCGGTATTCACCGTGTACATGAATCGGAACCCCTGAAAGTGGAAGGGTTCCCCCAGGAGGCTGCTGTAAAACCGATCCAGCACCTGGGGTGTCAGTGGTCCCAGGGCTTTGCCCTTGTCTCCCTTTTGGGAAAATTCCCAGGCCTGGCCGTTTTCGTCGGCAAAAAGGGTTCCTTTCTGCCCAAACCGCCGGCTCATGGCAGGGCCCAGCCGTTCCAACACCGGCCGGTACAGTGCATTCATATGGACCAGTACCTGACAGCAGGGCTCCCGTCCGCCCCAGACCCATTCACAGCGAAAATTCACCAGACGCAGCCACCGCTTCAGGGCTTCCAGATTTTCGGGATCCACCCCCAGGAATACCCCACAGTGCCGCGTTCCGAACTGATCCAGCAATTGGCTCTCCATACTCCATTCCTCCTATAGAAATCTCTCTTTGGATCCTTGGTTCTCTGCTTTCTCTCTTCTTATTATAAGACATCCAATGGGGAAAAAAGGGGACAGATATTTTTTAACAATCAAAGGAAAGTGACCCATCCATGAGACAGCCCACAGAACTGCACATGGAGGCCAAATGCCTGGCCATTTGGCCTTGCATGGAAAAACCGGCGGCCGGGACGGGTTCCCCTGGGTGCAGCCCCTACAACCTTGGTATCAATCGATCCAAAAAAAATCCCAGAAACGGAATTGTCGAAAATTCCGTTTCTGGGATCATTTCATCCGACCCTGACGCCGTAGGGGCAGGCCACAGGCCCGCTCTTCACTCTTCACTCTGCACTCTTACTTGTTCCCAAAATGCTCCACCAGCAGGGTGATGGTTGCGGCGGTGCGGGGCAGTACGTCTTCGTTGAAATCAAAATCGCTCTGATGATGGCCGGCGGCTTCTTTGGTGCCGTAGAGCATGTAGACGGCCTGGCCGCCGTGTTCCTGGACCCGGCTCATGAAGTAGCAGCAGTCTTCACTGCCGCTGACTTTCTGTTCCTTTACCACATGCTGGTACAGATTCTGGGATTTCACCAAATCATAGATTTCTTCTCCCATCTCCTTGGAGGAGTTGGAGGAAGTGGCGCTGCCCCGGGGGGTGATCTTTACGTCCACATCATAGAGCATGGCAGCGGCCCGGCACATCCGTCTGGCTTCTTTGGCCATGAAGTCGTTGATTTCGGCAGTTTCTCCCCGGGTCTCGAATTTGATCAGACCGTTGGCGGGCACCACGTTCCGGCCGGTGCCGGCTTCCAGGACCCCTACGTTGATCCGGGAAGAACCACCGCTGTGGCGGCTGATGGTGTGGAGGGAAATGGCAGCCTGGGCAGCGGCCAAAAGGGCATTCTTCCCTTTTTCCGGTTCGGCGCCTGCATGGCTGGGCACCCCGGTGAATTCCGCATCCAGTTTGTCGGTGGCCAGGAACCCTTTGGTCATGCACACCAGGGATCCGTCGTTGTAATCCCCCAGACCGATATGGCCGCTGAGGAAGTAGTCCACATCGTCCACAATGCCGCTCTGGACCATGCTCTTGGCCCCTACCACCCCTTCTTCCCCGGGCTGGAAGCAGATCTTCAGGGTACCGGCCATTTTGTCCTTATGAGCAGCCACCAGCCGGGCTACGGCCAGGCCAATGGTGGCATGGCCGTCATGGCCGCAGGCGTGCATGAGCCCGGGGTGTTTGGACTGGAACCCCAAGGCGCTGGGCCGGTGGCTGGGTGCCGGGTCCTCGGCCACGAACAGGGAGTCGATGTCGAACCGGAGAGCTACGGTTTTACCAGGTTTGGCAAAGTGCATGATCCCCACGCAGCCGGTCATGCCCCCTTTCATCCGGTCCACCAGCACCGGATTGGCCCCTTCCTTGATGGCCCGCTGGGCGCATTTTTTCAGGGTATCTTCGTCGGGCACCAGCATCCGGGCACTGTCGTCCAGCACGTCGGCGCCCATTTTCACTTCATATCCCAGTTTTTCCAGTTCTGTGGCGATGATGGACGTAGTGCGGAATTCAGTCCAGGCGGTTTCCGGATGGGCATGGAGATCCCGTCTCTGCTGGATCATTTCGTCTTTCATTGCCAAAGCTTCCTCATAATAGGTCATGGTTTTATCCTCCCTGAATATATTTGAACAGTCTCTAGCTCTCTTCACTCTTCACTCTGCCCTCTTCACTGCCACTTCGAAGGTCCTGTGCCAGGGCAGGCTGTACCGGTACTGTTCCGGCCGCTTGCCCAGGAGGGGCACTCCTTCTTTCAGCATTTTTTCGGTGACCAGGGTTTCCGCCTGGGCGGTCTGGGCATCGGTGAGCTTTCCGTCCGTCCACTGTCGGGGCCAGATCAGTTCCTGGCGCACCTGCTGCCGGACTTTGCTCTGGTAGAGCCAGTCGTCCAGGTACCGGACGGTCAAAAGGTCCTGCCGGTCCCGGTCGCTCAGATACGGCCGGAGCATCCCCTGGCCCAGGGCGTATCCCAGGCTGTTGCTGGCAGTGTTCCACCCGGCGTAGGACCCCAGCCGGTACCCCAAAGGCTCCTGCCCCGGTTCCCCGGTCAGCAGGCCCTTTACCAGGGCGGTGCTGCCTCCGTTTCCAAAGGCCACGTCGGCGATCCCCACATTCCGTCCCTGCCGGACGTACTTTTGGGCAGTGGCCAGGAACTGCTGGCCCTGTTCATCCAGATCCGGTCCGTTGGCGGCAGAATCCGCACCCAGGGTCACCCCGTCCCCCGGGGTATAGAGCCCCAGCACCAGGTCCGCCCGCTTGTCCGTCCGGGCCGGGTATCCTCCTGCAGCCAGCACATGCTGCCGGTAACTGGTGCCCATGGGGCTGTCCTCGTAACTGGCCACAGTGGCGGCTCCGGTGCCCCCATTGTACCAGCCGTATACCAGAGGGGTCTCTCCCCGTGCCTTGTTCAGGGCCCGGTTCAGCAGCACCATCCCCAGTTCGTCCGCCCCGGAAAAACTCCGGAACTTGTACCGGAAGGCCGGGTCGGCGAAATTTTCCAGGTCCGCCGCATCTTTATGGGCTTCGGAATAGGGGGCGGAATCGTCCCGTCCGATGAGGAAATAGTCCATTTTCCCTGCTTCCAGGCCCCGGGTAAGCCCTTTCAGCACAAACAGGTTCTTTCCCCGGCGTTCCAGTACATCCCGGCGGATATCCAGGGGCAGAGCCTGTTCCACCTGGTTCAGTTCGTTTTTCTCCTTCCGGGTGAGGATCCCCAGCCGCTTTCTGTCCCGGAGCTGTCCCCACCGGAAGATCTGAGGCCCGTACTGGGCATAGTAAGCCGGTTCCGCCGGAGCGCTGCTCCACTTGGGGGAGCGCATCACCGTGGCAAAGCCGTAAAGGGGCACTCCCGGGTGCCGCTTTTTGAAGGCCAGCAGAGCATTGGCCCTTTGGGCCAGCACCGCCGGATCCAGTTCATGAGTCCGGGAAGGCACCAGGCCCCCGTAAATGAGACTGTCCGTGGACACCACCGCTCCTGCCGCTCCCCGGGCTTCCTGGTCCAGCCATTGGGCCAGCTTGTCCGGGTCCCCGTTCTGCCGGTCGCTGGCCAGGAACTTCTCCGGCGGGGTCACCACCTGGACCCCTGCCTTCCGGAAGCTGTCCACCGTATAGGCCAGGGACACGGGACGGTTGTCCAGGGGAATGAAAAGGATTTTCTCCGCTGCCGCCGGTGCACAAACACCCATCAGCAGCACAACAAAAGCACCAAAACGTTTACACCAGCCCAAGTCTGCACCTCTTTTTCTAATTCATCCATCTGGCCGCCAGATCCAGGATCTTGGCTATGGTCTGGAGCTGGCCCTGGTATTTGCTGATTTCCTGCTGGATGGCGGCATCTCCCTGGCCGTTCTGGGCAGCCTGGGCCAGCTGGTCCAGTTTGGCCAGGATCTCATCCTGGTGGTCCACCAGTGTCCTTACCACTTTGCCTATAAGGGGGCTGTTCAGGGCCTTCTGGAGGGCCTGACGCTGCTGTTCCAGGGTTTCCGGGCTGGTGGTTCCGGGTCCCTGGACCGCAGGAGGCAGAACGGTGCCCTGGCTGCCGGCACTTTTCCGCCGGGTGCCTCCCTGTGTCCCACTGCCCCCTGCTGGCTCATCACTGCCAGTGGCTTCCTGGACCTTGTCCCGGACTGCTTCATAGAGGGGAGCCAGGGGGGTGTCTTCCAGTCCTTGGGCCGCCTGGAGCACGGCTCCGGCCACTCCTGCCGCCTGTTTCGTCTGTTTGGTCCGGGGATTTTTCTGGAGGATCTTCCCGTAATACCCTTTCAGGTTGGTGATTTCCACCAGCTGCCAGTCCCCTTTTTCATTTTTCTGCATGTGGAGCACCAGGGTATCCGTGCCCACCGCCGGATTATCCAGCTGGACGTTCACCAGGGCGTCCTGGGGATAGCTGGCCCCGGGCTGGATGTCCTTCACCTTCAGGGCATTCCAGTCCACTGGCAGCACCTTGTCCGGGTGGGTCTTCCGGTAGGAATCGGTCCAGTCCCCGGTCAGGACGGCATTGTGGATCAATTCCTCCAGGTGCCGGGTGATTTCATCCTTTTCCCCTTCGGTGTAACCGTCCTCCACGTCATTTTCCCCCTGGGCGGCCAGCAGGGCATCATACCCCTTGTCCACCACTTTCGTAAGGTCCGTATGGTCCTGGAAGGTAACGATATCGTGCTTGTTCACTGATTCCCGGATCAGTTTCACCGCATACTGGGGGGTGCGGATATAGTACAGGAAGTACCAGCCGGAAACGGCCCCGATCAGCACCGCCAGGGCCGCCCCCAGAGCGATTTTTTTCTTTTTCCGGCGCCGGGCCTGTGCCTGCTCCTGTTCTTTTTGCCGGGGATCCGGCGAAGGATTCCCGGCGGTCTGCTGTTTTGTCATGATTTATCGGTCCTTCAAATACAGCTCCTCGAACAACTTCTTCCCGGTTTCCGTCTTGTACAGCCGCTGATACAGGGCTTCATCCTGCTGCCGGTTATCTCCGTCTTCGTAGGGGTTCACCAGCATATCCGCTTCCGCCAGGATCTGGGCGTCCGGGCCGTCGATGCTGGCATAGGTATGATGATGGCCGATGAGCCACTTGATCCGTTCTGCGTCTTCTCCGGTGATGCCGGCGTCTGCCAGGATGGGCTGGGCAATGTCCGGGCCCAGTTCTTCCTGGATCTTCCCGGTGCAGTGGCCGTACCGGCGTTCTCCTTCGTGGATGCCGATATCATGGAGATAGGCGGCGGCTTCCAGCCGGAACAGGGTCCGGGGATCCAGCCCCTCCCCCATCCCGATCAGCCGGGCAAAAGCATGGACTTTCAAAAGATGATGGATCCGCCGGGGATCCCCTGCATCATAGACAATGGCAGCCCGGGCGATTTTTTCCAATGGTTCCATAAATGATCACGACCTTTCTGATAGGGATATTATAGGGGAAGAAGGGGGAAAAAGAAAGGGGCTGTTGCCCGTGCAACAGCCCTTTTGCTTTTTCAATTATTTATGTTCCCAGATATCCACACGGCGGTTGTCGGCTTTGCCGGCTTCGGTGGCGTTGTTGGACGCAGGGTTGTTTTCGCCCTTGTAGTTCAGCTGCATACGGGAAGCAGCCACACCGTTGTCGTTGGCGTATTTGGCCACGTTCAGCACACGGCGTTTGGACAGGTCTTCGTTGTAGGCGTTGGAAGCATCGGAGTCGGTGTTCCCTACCAGTTTAAAGGTGGAATCCGGATGAGCCTTGGCTACGGCTACGAAGTTGGCCAGTTTGGCAGCTTCGGAAGCCTTCGGGGTATCCACGTCGGAATCGAAGTGGATGCTGTCCAGATAGTAGTCATTGTACACATGAGCCGGAGCAACCGGTTCAGCCACCGTCGGTGCCACCGGTTCTTCCACAGGTGCCGGAGCCGCTTTCTTGTGGCCGCCGAACCGATAGGACAGACCTACCAGGAAGCCCCGGTATTTGATGTTGTTGTCGTCATCCAGCTTGGTATCCACATACCGGTATCCGGCGTTCAGATCCCAGTTGTCAGCGAAGGTGTAAGCCAGGCCGGCATCCCACTGGCTGGTCTTCTTGGTGCCCAGGGCGCCTTCTGCATAGAAAGCCAGGTTCTTGGCCAGGTCGTATTTGGTCCGTACACCGAACTGAGCCACGTTGTTGATCACGCTGTCAGCGCTGCCGGTGTGTGCCCCATGGTAGCTGCCGTCAAAATCATTGTTGATCCGGTTCCAGCCGCCGAACAGAGCCCAGTTCTTGCCCAGGCTGTATACCAGGTTCACTTCGTTCTGGTCACCGTCGGTCTTGAAATCTCCGGCTTTGGTCTTCAGGCCCCGATAGTTGTATTCCAGAGCCCATTTATCGGAAATCCCATAGCCCAGGCCACCGTCAAAGTTCCATTTGGTACTGGATTCATTCCCGTCGAATTTGGCTTTGGGAGCCCAGGCCTCTGCGTTCAGCTGCCATTCTCCCTGATCCCAGCTGGTCTGAGGAGCTGCAAAACCCATGGAAGCAACGGAAGCCAGTACAGCCAGCGTCACTGCAAATGCTTTCTTCTGCATTGAAGATTCCTTCTTCCCGTTCAATTTTTTCCATATAAAAAGTACTGGACTGACCAGTCACTTTACAATTCATATTGTATACCTTTCTGGATGAAGAGATTATGAATGGTTTGTGACATAAATGTGAAAAGGGACTGTGAAAAAATGATTTCTCATTTTTTCACAGTCCCTTTTCACATATCCTTCCCCGGCTTCAGGCCGCTTCCGTCGTTGTTCTGGAGGAGGCTGAAGCTTTCCACGGACTGTTTGAAGGCCCGGAGTTTCAGGTCGTAGTTGATGGTGTCGTCGGTCTGGTACCGGATCTGGTACCCGTTGCCCTGGGCGTTCATCAGATAGGTGTTCACCACAAAGACCTTTTTCAGGTCCCCGCTGTCGGTGCATTCCGCCATGCTCCCGTTGAGGGTGCCCACGGAAATGGGTTCGTGGCGCAGGATGGTGATGTTGGGTGTATACCGGGTCACCTTCTGGATGAAGGCATTTTCCACTTCCTTCAGCCCTTCGGGGGTGGAATTCCCCAGTTCCGCAAAGGTGTCATCGGAAAATTCCCGGACCATCATCCCGTCGGTGTGGACGCTGCTCAGAGACCGTCCGAACAGCACATTGTCCGCCCGGAGGGTGTACATCCGCCAGCCGCTGGGAATCTCCATTTCATAGCCCATGCCGGGCACGGTCAAAAGATTCACGTCAGTGTACTTCACCCGGCTGAGCGTCAGGTCGGAACACAGGGACTGGAGAGCGGACCGGGCCGCCGCATCCAGGTTTTCCGGCGCGCTTACGTTCACCACCAGCAGCACGTTCTTTTCCGGCTGATAGGCCCGGCCGATCAGAAAGGGCCGGTGGGTCCGCAGCTTGTCTTCCGGCACCGCCACATAGGTATAGCTGTCCAGATCCTTCTTCTTGTCCTTTTGGGGTTCCGGTTCCCCGGAGGTGCTCCGGTACTTTCGGAGCTTTTCTCCCAAGATCCCGTCCAGGGCCGGCTGGCTGCCGAAATTCCGGGAGCTGCCGTCATCCTGGATGGTGTCGTTTTCCTGGTCCTGGATCTTCCCCAGGAACTTCTTGAAATCTTTCTTCTGCTCCGTGGAGTACTGCTTCATGGGGACGGACACAAAACTGGGCAGGGTGTACAGATCCGCACTGACCAGGAAATCCTTCCCCACGGTGAAGCGGATCCCCGTGGAGGTATGGTAAATCTCTTTGCTGCCGGGAGGCACCGTCAGGGTATAGCCTCCGCTGGCAGGTTTGTAGGTGTTTTTGGGTGCTGCCGCTCCGGCCTCCCCGGCCTGGAACAGACCCAGGCACAGGAGAGCCGCAGCCAGCCCCCATCGTTTCAGTTTATTCATGCTCTGCAGTTACTTCCCTAATTTTTCTTTCAGATAGGCATCCATTTCCAGGGCGGCCTTCTTGCCGGCCCCCATGGCGGAAATGACGGTGGCTGCCCCGGTGACGATGTCACCGCCGGCAAAGACTCCCGGGATGGAGGTTTCTTCCTTTTCATCCACGGTAATGAGCCCCTTCCGGTTGGTCACCAGATCCGGGGTGGTGTGTTTCAGCAGGGGGTTGGGGCCCTGGCCGATGGCCATCACCACCATGTCCACATCGAACACATGGTTGGAGCCGGGGATCTCCACCGGGCTCCGGCGGCCGGAGGCATCCGGTTCGCCCAACTGGGTCCGGACACATTCCATGCCGGTGACCCAGCCATCTTCGTTCCCCAGGATCTTCACCGGGTTGTTCAGCATGTGGAGTTCGATGCCTTCCGCCTTGGCGTGCTGGATTTCTTCCTTCCGGGCGGGCATTTCCGCTTCGCTCCGGCGGTAGACCACGTAGACGTTTTCCGCCCCCAGCCGTTTGGCGGTCCGGGCGGCATCCATGGCCACGTTGCCGGCCCCCACCACGGCCACGTTCTTCCCTACATACACAGGAGTGGCCATTTTCGGGAACTTCCAGGCCCCCATCAGGTTCACCCGGGTAAGGAATTCATTGGCAGCGTACACCCCGTTGAGGGCTTCCCCAGGGATCCGCATAAAGTGAGGCAGCCCGGCGCCGGTACCCACGTACACAGCCTGGAACCCTTCTTCCCCCAGAAGTTCGTGGAGGGTAAAGGTGCGGCCGATCACTACATCGGTCATGATCTTCACGCCCAATACCTTCAGCTGTTCGATTTCGTGCTGGACGATGGCTTTGGGGAGACGGAATTCAGGGATACCGTACATGAGCACCCCGCCTACCTTGTGGAGGGCTTCGAACAGGGTCACGTCATAGCCCATTTTGGCCAGATCCCCGGCAGCGGTGAGACAGGAGGGACCTCCGCCCACTACAGCCACTTTGATGCCGTTCTTGGGAGCCAGGCCTTCCTTCACCATGTCCGTGCCCTTTTCCCGGGCCCGGTCCGCCACGAACCGTTCCAGCCGGCCGATGGCCACCGGTTCTCCCTTGATGCCCAGGATGCAGTGTTTTTCGCACTGGTTTTCCTGGGGGCACACCCGGCCGCACACGGCAGGGAGGGAGTTCTTGTTCTTCAGGATGTGGATGGCGCCGTCAAAATCCTTTTCCGTCAGGGCATGGATGAACTGGGGAATGTCCACGTTCACCGGGCACCCCTTCACGCACTGGGGATTCTTGCAGTTCAGGCAGCGCTGGGCTTCATCCACCGCCGTGTCTTCCGGATAGCCCAGGGCCACTTCCTCGAAATTATGGTTCCGTACATCAGCCGGCTGTTCCGGCATGGGATTTCTCATTCCTCCACGCATCTGCAATGCCCCCCGCAACTGTATTCTACTGCTTCCTGGTCCTTGTACATCTTGGAACGCTGCATCAGGTTCTTGAAGTCCACCTGATGGGCATCGAATTCCGGCCCGTCACAGCAGGTGAACTTGCTTTCATTGCCCACCTGCACCCGGCAGCCGCCGCACATGCCGGTGCCGTCCACCATAAGGCAGCTGAGGCTGGCAGTGGTCTTCACGTTGTAAGGCCGGGTGACCTTGGCCACGTTCATCATCATGATGATGGGGCCGATGGCCACCACCAGATCCGGATGGTTCCCTGCTTCCAGCATTTTCCGGAGGGGATCGGTAACAAAGCCCTTGATGCCTTCGGACCCGTCGTCGGTGGTGATGATCACTTCATCGCTGATCTTTTCCATCCGGTCCCGCCACAGGATCAGGTCTTTGTGACGGCCCCCGATGATGGTGATCACCTTGTTGCCCAGTTCGTGATAGGCCCGGGCGATGGGATGGACCGGCGCCACGCCGATGCCCCCGCAGACCATGACCACGGTACCGAATTTGCCCATTTCAGAAGGCTGGCCCAGAGGTCCCAGGATGTGCTGGATATCGTCTCCCTGGGCGAAATCTTCACACAGGTGCCGGGTGGTGTTCCCCACCGCCTGGACCATCAGGGTGATGGAGCCTTTTTCCCGGTCGAAATCGCCGATGGTCAGAGGGATCCGTTCGCTGGTTTCATCCACCAGTACCATGACGAACTGTCCCGGTTTGCATTTGTGCGCAATGAGAGGCGCATCCACTTCAAATTCCCAGACTGCAGGTGCCAACTGCAGTTTTTTCAAGATCTTTGCCACACCAAACACTCCTTTATTGTCGTTTTTCATTCATCGTCAGCCGTTCATCGTCCGTCAGGACGGTGGTGGGGTCCGGCCAGCGGCCCCGTTCTTCACTCTGCACTGGCTGTCATTTCCTTCAGACACTGTCCCACTTCCGCGGTGACTTTCTCCAGGTCGATGGTGGTCAGTTCTCCTTTGCGCAGCAGGATGTTTCCGTCCACCAGCACCGTGTCCACGTCCGCGGAGGACCCGGCATACACCAGAAGGGACGTGCGGTCGTGCCGGGGGTACCAGGCCGGGGAGGCCATGTTGTAGAGCACCACATCCGCCTTCTGGCCCACTTCCAGTTTCCCCAGGTTTTTCAGGCCCACAGCTTCCGCCCCCATCCAGGTGCCCATGGCAAGGGCCTGGGAAGCCGGTACCGCCTTGGGATCCCCGGACTGGGTCTTGGCCAGCATGGCCGCCAGCCGGACTTCTTCCAGCATGTCCAGATTGTTGTTGCTGCTGGCCCCGTCGGTGCCCAGACCTACGGTGATGCCCTTTTCCAGCATCCGGGCCACAGGAGCGATGCCGCTGGCCAGTTTCAGGTTGCTCTGGGGGTTGTGGGCCACCCGGACCTGGTGCCGGGCCATAATGTCCATATCCTCCTCATCCACATGGACACAGTGGGCCGCCAGGGTCCCTCCGTCGAACATCCCCAGTTCTTCCATCAGGGCAATGGGGCTCTTGCCGTACTGTTTCCGGCAGTCCGCCACTTCCCCGGCGGTTTCCGAAAGATGCATGTGGATCTCCGCTCCCAGTTCCCGGGCCCGGGCGATGACGGATTTCAGATAATCCGGGCTGCAGGTGTACGGGGCATGAGGACCGAACATCACGGTGATCCGTCCGTTCTGGGCCCCGTTCCAGGTCTTGTACAGCTGCGTGTTCTCCTCCAGACGGGCGGCCCCGTCTGCCACGCTGCTGCCGGTGAGACCCCGGGACAGTACTGCCCGGATGCCGCTGTCCGCTGCAGCCTTGGCAGTTTCTTCCATAAAGAAATACATGTCGGCGAAACAGGTGGTGCCGGTGCGGATCATTTCCGCGATCCCCAACAGGCTCCCCCAGTACACCGCCCGGCCGTCCAGTCTGGCTTCCAGGGGCCAGATCCGGTTCTGGAGCCAGTCCATCAGGGCCATGTCGTCGGCATAGCTGCGGAACAGGGTCATGGCCACATGGGTATGGGCGTTCACCCACCCGGGCACCGCCAGGTGATTCCGTCCGTCGATCACTTCCCGGCCTGCCACCGGTTCTGTGCCCACATACCCGATGGTGCTGCCGTTGATCCCGATGTTGAACAGGGTCCCGTCCCCGGGATCTGTCAGTTCCACATTCTGCAATACGATATCATATACCATGTCCAGCGTCATTCCTCCTTTTTGTCCCCGCCGAAAGCCTCCAGCCGGAAGCCCCCGTATTCCTGCAGGGCCTGGGCGCAATGGCAGCTGTGGGTCAGAGGCCCGTCATCCTGCACATAGGCTTCGATCACGGACAGGATCTGCTTTCCCAGCTTCTCCATGGCTTCCGTCACTTCTTCGTGGGACAGGGCCCGGGCCGCCAGCCCGGAACCCATATTGGTGACCACGGAACAGTTGGCGTAGCAGATTTCCGCTTCCCGGGCCAGTACCGCTTCCGGCATGTTGGTCATCCCGGCCACGTCCCCGCCCATGGCTCCATACATCCGCACTTCCGCCGCCGTTTCGTACCGGGGCCCTTCCGTCACCACATAGGTCCCCTGTTTGCTGTGCCGGAGCCCCAGTTTCACCAGGCAGCGGATCAGCCGTTCCCGGAGAGCCGGGCAGTAGGGCTGGGCGAAATCCACATGGGCCACCTGGCCGTTCTCCCCGTTGAAGAAGGTGTTCACCCGGCTTTTGGTAAAGTCCAGGATCTGGGTGGTGGCCACAAAAGTCCCCGGAGGCAGTCCCCGGTTCAGGGACCCCACCGCCGTAAAGGACAGGATCTCCGTGACTCCCAGCTTCTTCAGGGCGAAAATGTTGGCCCGGTAGTTGATCTTGTGGGGCGGGACACTGTGGTCCAGGCCGTGCCGGGCCAGGAAATAGATCTCATGGCCGGCGGCGGTCCCCTTCAGGCAGTGAGCCTGGCCGAAGGGCGTATCCACCGTTAAGGCGGTGAGCCGGCCGAAGGAGGACGCATCCTCCACCCCGGTGCCGCCGATGATGCCGATTTTCCGCAATTGGAATCACCTCGCTCAGTTTGATGGTTCAACAAAGGAAAGCAGGTCTCCCAGGGACCGGATCACATAATCCGGCTGAATGAACCGGTCGAAGAATTCCTGCCGGAATGAGGTCCAGCCCACCTTCACCGTCTGGCAGCCGGCTTTGTGGCCGCTGACCAGGTCATAGGGGCTGTCTCCCACACAGAGGCAGTCCTCTCCGGCAAGGCCCAGCAGTTCCAGGCCCTTTTCCATAGGTTCCGGGTCCGGCTTGTGGGCGCTGCATTCCTGGCACCCGATGATGCCGTCGATGCAGTCTTCCAGCCCCAGACACCGGAGCCCCCTAAGGCAGCTGGCTTTGAACTTGCTGGTGACAATGGCCATGGGGACCCCGGCCCGGCGCAGGGCAATAAGCCCCTCCTTCACTCCGGGAAAGGGCTGGATCATGGCGTCGTGCCAGGCGGTGTTGTACTGGCGGTAATAAGCCACCATCCGGTCCATCTCTTCCGGATCGGTGCAGCCGGTGATCCCGGCCAGGCCGTCCCGGAGAGGCAGGCCGAAGGTGTTGATGATGGTCTGGTCATCCACCTGATTTGCTGGGACGAAATGGTCCAGTGTCTGGTGGAAGGTGGCCAGGATCAGGGGCGTGGTGTTGGCCAGCGTCCCGTCAAAGTCAAATAAAATTCCCCGTGCAGCCACAGAAAGCCTCCTTCGAACATACTACAACGGTCATTTTACCATGAATCGACAGAAAATTAAAGGATTTTAAAAAGGGGCCGCCGCACTCGCGGCAGCCCCGTCAATGGTCAATGGTCAATGGCCGAAGGAAGCCAAATGCTAAGCATTCGGCGCAGAACATACGGCCCGCCCTTCTTCCCTGGCGGGCAAAAGGAAACGGCGCCGAAAATGGCGGCGCCTAACCCACCACCAGCCTTACGGCTGGTCCCCCGCCCTTGTAAAGGGCGGATATGGCGCATCGGGCTGAAGCCCTGATGCAAAAAAGTCATGGATTTCAGGCGCCAGCGTATATTGCCTCCTGCAGGACCAAGACTGCAGGACTCAAACCATCATTCCGCTTATATATCCGCCCTTTTCAAAGGAGGGATCGCCGCGCGGGCCCAAGACTGCAGGACTCAAACTATTATTCTGCTTATATATCCGCCCTTTTCAAGGGCGGGGGACCGCTGCGCTTGCACAGTGGTGGTGGGTTAGCAGCGTCAGCTGCATTTCCCATCAAAGGAACCTGCCGCCGCAGGTTCCTTCCTTTGGCTGCAGACTGATGCCTAGTGACTGTCAGCTGCTCCCTCCGTGCAGAAGTACCGGTACGGGCACCACTGGCACCCCTCTTTCCTGGCTGGGAACTGTTCTTCTTTGTCCCAGGTCAGCAGATTTTCCAGAAGGGTCTTCAGCTTTTCTTCTTCCCTGGCCCGGTCCTTCAGTTCCCAGCTGCTGCAGTCCTTCAGGAAATGGAGCCTGGCCCAGGCCACTTTCTGTCCCAGGTACAGGGTTTCCGCCGCCAGGGCGTAGATGGTCAGCTGCCGGGTGTACCCCTGCTTTTCTTCCCCGTCCGCCGGAGGATGGCCGGTTTTGTAGTCCACGATCCCCAGCTGTCCCTCCGGCAGGGTCACCAGCCGGTCGATGCTCCCCTGGAAGGTCACTTTCCCCGCTTCCAGGGGGAACAGTTCCAGTTCGAAATCCCGTTCCGCCTGGGCGGGCAGGCCGGCGATTTCCTGGAACAGGGGGCTGGCGCAGTATTTTTCCACCATTTTCCGCCCTTCCCGGAGGAACACCTGCTTTTCTTCCTCCGTCCGGTCCAGCAGGACCAGAGCTTCTTCCAGGGCCTCCTTTTCCGGTTCTTCCTGGAGCAGTTCCAGCACCCGGTGCACATAGGTCCCCAGGTCGATGGCGGAAATCCGGCTGGTGCCGATGCCCACCGTATCCGGGTCGATACCGGGCATGTGCTGGAAATAATGGTAATAGAAGCTCCGGGGACAGTTGTCGTATTCCAGCAGGGCGCTGGCGGACAGTTCCAGGTTCCGGGGCACGGTCACCGGACGGATCCGGTCATAGACTGCCGGATCCAGGACGAAGGTTTCCCCTTCCCCGGCCTGCTGGGTTTCCTCTGCCTCCAGGATTTCCGCCACATCCAGCATCTCCCAGTCCATCTGGTCCCCGTGAGGACCGCCAGGAGCGAACACCCGCTGGAGGGACTGACCCCATTTTTCCTTGTCCGGATCCGGAGCCTTGCTGTTTTCTTTGGTTTCGTCCACATTCACCAGATACAGGTATTTTTCCGCCCGGGTCATGGCCACGTACAGCTGCCGGTGCTTTTCGGCCCGTTCCAGCCGGTGTTTTTCCCCTTTCAGCCGGGTGTATACGGACGTTTCCGCCAGGTTCCCGTCCCCCGGATCCACCCTGACCCCGAATCCCTGGCCGGGGAGGAACTGGATCCCCAGATGGTCCGAAGGATCCTTTTTGGACAGATCCGGCAGGAACACCGCCGGGAATTCCAGCCCCTTGGACTTGTGGATGGTCATGATCTTCACTGCCTCCGGATCTTCCTCCTGGTTGGCGGCGCTTTCCCGGGCGGACAGCTGGCGCATAAGATCCAGCCGGTCCAGGAAATCCCGGGCCGTGAACCCTTCTTCCATAGCCGCCTTCACCCCCAGGGCCCGGAGCTTCCGGAAGTTGGCCAGTTTTTCCCGTCCGCCCCGCTGGGCCAGCAGGGTGGGTTCCACGGCAAAGGCTTCCTGGAAGCCGTCCATCAGTTCCGGCAGGGACTGGAACAGGGCAGTCCGGTGCAGGGTCTCCAGCTTCCGGGACAGGGTCACGAAGGGTTCTTCCAGGCTCTGTTCCAGGCTTTCCCACAGGCTCAGTTCCGGCCAGGGCTTCAGGAGATCCGTCATCTGCCGGTCGCTGATCCCGCAGAAGGGGGACCGGAGGAACCCGGCCAGGGCCCAGTCCTTCCGGGTGTTCAGCAGGAAGGTGAGCAGGTTGATCCAGTCCACCACTTCCTGCCGGTCGTAGAACCCCTTCCCGTCACTGACCTGGGATTTGATTCCCAGGGCGGTGAGGGCTTCCTCATACTGCCGGGACAGGTGGATGGCGGGCAGCAGGATGGCCATCTGGCCGTAGGGGAGCCCGGTATCCTCCCGGAGCTGCCGGATGGCCTGGGCCACATACCGGCCTTCTGCCTGCTGGCATTCCTCCAGGGTGCAGTCCCCCTTCTTCAGCACCGCAAAAACAGGATTCCGGGACGAGGGCTGATGGGGATGGAGGGGCTGGGCGGTCACATCGGACTGGCTGTCGGTGCCCAGAAGGTCGTCAAACAGGGTGTTGCAGGCCCCGATGATCTCCGGCGCCGACCGGAAGTTGTCGTCCATGACAATGTTGTTCCCGCCGGTCTTTCCGATGGCGTCCCGTACCTGACGGAACACGCTTACATCCGCCCCCCGGAACCGGTAGATGGACTGCTTGGCGTCCCCCACCACAAACAGGTTCCGGCCCTGGAGGCTTTGGCTGCTGCCTC
Source organism: Acidaminococcus sp. (assembly GCF_057597765.1). Taxonomy (NCBI): domain Bacteria; kingdom Bacillati; phylum Bacillota; class Negativicutes; order Acidaminococcales; family Acidaminococcaceae; genus Acidaminococcus; species Acidaminococcus sp. The sequence goes on from NZ_DBMBXK010000001.1 coordinate 22,949, forward strand.
CGCTGAGGAGATACACCAGTTTCTTCTGTTCTTCGTTGGTGTCCTGGAATTCGTCCACCATCACATACTTGAACCGGCTCTTGTACCGGAGCAGTACATTGGGCCGTTTTTCCAGAAGGTCCACCGCCTTGGCGGACAGGTACCCGAAACTGTACATTTCTTTGGCTTCCGCCGTATCCAGCAGGGTCTGGCGGAACCGGCCAAGGACGGTTTCCCAGTTCCGGGCCTGCTCCGCCCCCAGTGCATCCAGGGACAGCACCTGGAGCCGGTCCAGGGCGGCTTTGGCCTCCTTTACCAGGTCTTTCACCTTTCCGGCGGCGGAAACGGGTTTTAAGGCAGCAGCAGCCCTGTCATAGCACCCCTCAGCAATCCACTGGTGGATCTCTTCCCGCTGGCCGGCCAGGACTTCCAGCTTTTCCCGGCCTTTGGGGCCTGCCTGGTCCCGGGCTTCCAGCAGGGCATCCAGGGCCCCTTCCGCTGCGATCTTCCCCTCTTCTTCCCCTGCCAGGCTGGCTTCATAGGGGGCGGCCAGACCTCCCGGCAGCGCCAGGATGGCCGGGAGATCATCGATGAGGGCGGTCAGGATCCCCGCCAGACGGTCCGCCGGGTACAGGTCCAACAGGGCCGCCACATCCCCGGCCTGCTGCTGGATTTCCTTCTGGATAAAGGCCTGGGCGGTTTCTTCCCGGAAGGCCCGGATCTGGTATTCTTCCCTGACGGCGAAATCGGGATCCAGGCCGGCTTCCACCGGATTCTCCCGGAGTACCTGGGAACAGAAGCTGTCGATGGTGGTAATGGGGGCCCGGTCCGCCAGCTGGAGCTGTTCCTGCCAGTAGGCCTTTTCTTCCGGATCCAGGGTCTCCGTCAGCCGTTCCAGGATCCCTTTCCGCACCCGTTCCTGCATTTCCCGGGCGGCTTTCCGGGTGAAGGTGATGGCCAGGATTTCCTGGGCAGTGGCCTTCCGTTCCTGGAGGATCTTCAAAAACCGTTCCACCAGCACCCGGGTCTTCCCGGACCCGGCCCCGGCGGACACGGACACGTTCCGGTCCAGGGTGGAGATGGCTTCCTGCTGCTGTGGGGTAAAACTGGCCATGGTATCACTCCTCTTCCTTTTCGATCTCAGTTCTGTGGGGGTTCTCCCCGATCCGGCACAGGTCCCGGGCCGGGCACCAGGCCGGGCATTTTCCTGCAGGCCGGGCAGGGAAACGGCCCTTTCTCATATCCCCCACCGCCTGGTCCACCGCCTTTTGGGCGGCTTCCAGAGCCTGTTTCATTTCCGGGGGACGGGCTTTGGCCATCCAGGGGAAGGCGGTCTTTGCAGCCTTGTCCCAGGCGCCACCCTTCCGGTCCCCGCTGCGCAGGTGCACATAGCCGGCCCCCAGGATCTGCTCTTTGGGCACTTTTCCCAGAGTTTCCAGGGCTTCCAGGTACAGGGGCAGCTGCACCGCCTTTCCCTGGAGGATGTCCTGGCCGGAAGGGGGTGTGCCGGTTTTGTAATCCAGCAGGGTCCAGTTCTTTCCATTGGTATCGATCCGGTCGATCTGGCCGGAGAAATACACCTTTTCCCCGTCGATGGTTTTCACCAGATCCGGCCAGGGGCTGTGCTCCCGTCCAAAGCTCCATTCCACCCGGCCGGGCTTCAGGCCCAGCAGGTCGGCGGCTTCATATTCCATTTCCTTCCGGAGCCAGGCCTTCAGCCATTTCCCGTACCGGTCCCGGAGATGATCCAGAAGAGGACTGTCAGGGATCTTCCCTTCCAGGCAGAGCTTGTGGAACATGTCCCGATAAACCCCATCCAGTTCCTGTTCCAGGGCTTTTCGGTCCAGTCCGGCCAGGCCCTTTCCCAGATGTTTCCCCAGAAAAGCCGCCAGGGTCCGGTGGATCAGGTCCCCCACCACATCCGGCGCAGGGAAGGCACCCTGTTCCACCCAGGGTTCCAGCTTCCACACCTGGCTCACCAGGGCGGCAAAAGGACACTGGAGATATCCCTCCAGGCTGGAGGCGGACAGATGGAGGGGCCGCTTCACCACCCCGGGCACCGTACCGTTCCAGGGGCTGTCCGTCTCTTCCCACCGGCGCTGTTCCGTCCGGGACCGTTCCAAAAAGTCCGGTCCGGCGGCTTCCAGCAGGAAGGCCTTCTCCCGGGGGGCCAGATGGGGCTGTTCCCCCAGGAAATCCACCAGTTGGGCAGCACTGGCACACCGGTCCGGGGTGTTTTCATAGACCGTCACCGGCAGGGCCTCTGTCCCGAAGAAATGGTCCAGTTCAGTGATGTAGGGACTGGGGCCCCCTTCCTCATCCCGGTACCAGCTGAGGTGGAGTTCCCGGCCGGCCAGGGCCACGGCGGACCCGAAAAAGTACCGGTCCGTATCCAGGGCCCGGGCGGTCAGGCTCAGTTCCAGGCCCAGGGCATTCAGTTCTCCCCGTTCCTGGTCGCTGTAGAGCCAGCTTTCCCGTTTCACCGCCGGGAACAGCCCTTCCCGGACACCCAGGATGTACACGTAGGGAAAGGATACTCCCTGGATTTCCCCGGCTTCCAGCACCGGCACCCCCTGAGGTTCCCCGGGGGTCAGGGGCAGTTTGCCCTGGTCCAGGGAATCTTTCCAGAATTTCTGCACCAGGTCCAGACTGATTTCTTCATCTGCTTTTCCCAGTTGTTCCCAGGTCTTCACCAGGCTGTCCAAAGTCTTCCGGACGAAATCCTCCGTTTTGGCCAGCACCTTCACCTGGGCCAGGTCCACCTTCCCCTCCTGGTGGAGTTTTCCCCAGGCCAGGGCCAGCTGCCATCCATCCAGTTTTTCCGTAAGGGCGTCCCGCCATTCTTTCGGGGTATGGGAGGCCTGGAGGAAGTCCGTCAGGGTCCAGAAATCCGTATCTACCAGTTCCTTCCGCTGGATATGGGACAGGAGGCTGCCGGCGGTGGGAAAATATTCCTGGGTGTACAGCAGGTCCAGTTTTTCCCGGTCCGTCCGGTACAGTACTTCCATCAGGGGACACCGGAACAGGGCCTGCCATTGGGCCAGGTCCCACTTTTCTTTGGCCGCTGCCAGCAGCTTGGTGAAGAAATCCGTGAGAGGCTGGCTTTTCAGGTCCGCCGCCTGGGGCAGCCGGCAGGGGATCCCGTATTCAGCAAAGGACCGGACCAGACCCTGGTAATCCGCCAGTTTCCGGACCAGCACCAGGATTTCCTCCGGCTTCACTCCCTGCTGGAGCCGTTCTTTAATGGACGCAAGGGCCAGACGGATTTCCTGTTCCTGGCTCACCCCTTCCCCCAGGTGGATGTGGGGCGCCCCGGTATCCGTCCGGGCTCCCGGCTTCCAGTCCCGGGTCAGGGCAGCCAGGTCTTCCGGCTTTTCTGTCACCGGTTCTTCCTGGACCGGAAGGAATCCGTCCCCCAGCAAATCCCCGTAGATTTTTTCCGTCACCTGGCTCAGTTCCGGCCGTTTGGGATCATAAAACAGGCCCACTTCCACTTCGCAGCAGTGTCCCAGGGCCCGGAGCAGCCGGAGCTGGACCGGGGTGAACTGGTAGAATTCGCTGAAGAAGCATTTTTCCCAGGGCACGGTGCCTCCCTGTTCCAGTACTTCCGCCGCCCGGGCGTATTCCTGGGACAGGTCTTCCAGGCGCCGCTCCCGGACTTTGCTGCTGTACACCAGATACAGCTTGGCCAGGTCCATGTCTTTGTTCCGGAGTGCTCCCTCCCGGTTCCAGTTCAGCAGCACCTGCTGATAAGTGGCCGGGTCCAGATCATCCCGGGAAAATTCGTCGAACAGGGTCAGCAGGCTGTCCCGGAACCCGTCCTTCCCCACCAGGGAGGAAAAGTAGGACAGCTGCCCCTTGAGATAGTCCAGGGTGTCTTCCAGGATCTTTTTCTGGGCAGGCCGGGTGATCCGGGTGAATTCCGTTTCCGCCCGGTTCCACCGGAGGATTTCCCGGGGCAGGGCATCCAGGATGGCAGCCCGGACCGCCCCGGTTTCCCGGACCTTCTGGAAGAAGTACCGGTTGGGCACCAGAAACAGGGCCGCCCCGTAAGGCAGCTCCCGGGCCGCGGCTATGAACCGGTCTCCCATGGATTCCCCCAGCTGGAGGCAGTGAAGGATGTTGGACATGATTGGCTCCTTTCGGTAAAAGGGGCTGTTGCAAAAGCAACAGCCTCCTTTTCAGGTCTCGGGTCTCGAGTCATGAGTCTCGGGCCACTGGATAGAACCTGTCCTTTGGCCAGGTTCTTTTTATTGTGTATCACTGTGTATAACCGTAGGGGGCGCAGGCCCGGCGCCCCGCAAAATGCGCAGATCATCGATGATTTGGCGGGCTGCCCGGCGTGCAGCCCCTACGGTACCGATTTACACGTTCAAAAATATGGGGCGCATGAGGCTGGTTCACCGTGGAAACGTCAGTGCGAAGATCCGGATCTCCACCAGCCGGGTCTGGGCGTTCCGGACGAAGGCCAGGATTCCCAGGGTGTTCCCGTCGATGGGAGCCAGTTTGGCGCAGTTCAGGTTGTCTCCCAGCACCTTGGAACTGTTCAGGGTCCCCAGGTACTGTCCCTCCCGAGTCCAGAACTTCAGGGTGAACCCGTCGATGACCACCAGATAATGGTCCAGCACCGCCATATCGATCAGGTTGTAGATGGAATCCTTATCCGTCTGGATGGGACTGCCAAAGCTCCGGAGAGCCTTGCCCCTGCTGTTGAAAGCTTCCACCATATTCAGGCCGTTGGGCTTGATCCGTCCGCCCCCGAAAATGGTTCCGTCTTTCGTGATCCGCACCTGGGTCAGGCCTCCTGCAAAAGGTTTGGCCCGGTTGTGGAGGAAGGCGGGCTTGTTCTTTTCAAAGGCTCCGTCATGGTACTCCGCCAGGGTGAAATTGTCGTTGCCGTACAGATAGGCCTGTTCCCCACTGGGCAGAAAGGCCACCCGGGTAGCGGTGGTGTTCCCCTTCAGGCTGATGATGTCGTTCCCGTCCCGGAGGGTGTGGAGCCCCTTCTTCACATACACAATGTCCCCGTTCCCGGCAATGTTCACGCTCAGGACCATTTTATCCGGGATGGTGTAAGTACCCTTTTTCCCGAAGCTCCGGAGAGGGAACAGGCTCCCCTCTTTCCGTTCATAGGCCTGGACCGCCGTGCTGTCCCCGTCCTGGCTCCGGAGGGCCAGATAGAACCGGTCGTCCCGGATCACGAAGCTGAGGATCTTGTCCACATCGTAGCTGGTGATTTCCGGGGTATTGAACCGCTGGAGCTGGAGCCCTATTTTTCCCAGTTCCACCTGGCGCACCGGCTGGGGTTTCAAATGGACGATGCGCATCTCGATGTCCGTCCGGTAATTGTACCCCACCACCCCCAGGATCACCAAAAGGGTCAGTACCAGAAAGGGCAGTTTGGACCGGATCCAGGACCGTTTCTTCTTTTCCTCCGTCATGGACAAAAAAAGCCTCCTTTGTTTCATTCCTATCAGTATACCATGGGGCTGTTGCGTGGGCAACAGGAAGGGAGTGACGAGGTATGTGTCAACAAGTTCTCGGTGAACCCTTCATCACAGTATAGTTATTCGTTCATGGGGCCGAAAGCGCAGAGTGAAGAGCACAGAACCGTAGGAGCCGCCCAGAAGGCAAAAAGCTTCTATACTCTTCCATCCGCGAAAGCGCTCCGCCGGGAGGGCAGACCCGTTCGTCCCTGGCGGGAGGCTCACAGCCTATCGCCTTGCCCTTTCGGTCAAAGGCTGCGGCTACGGACCAGGAAACCGGACTCTATCGCCCGCGTGCTCCACCCCAGGAGCGACAACACCCGATGTTGTCCCGCCGACTCCTCCTGGGCCTGCCCTCCCGGCTCCCGAATAATCGATGTATACTCGTACAAAGTACCAGCAAGGCCGGAGGCCAAGTCCGCCCTGCAGGGGCGGGGGACCGGGCTTGCCCGGTGGTGGGGGCATGAGGTCCTGAAAGGACCGAATACCTTGGCGAGGGAACGGACTCAGCGGTTGGAAATGCAGCAATGGAAACTGTAGACCCAGAGGCCTTGCTCCTACCCGTACACTCCATTGTTGTCTGCCGGACCTGCAAAATATCGGCTGTCGCCGATGCCCCCACCACCGTGCTCCGCACGGTCCCCCGCCCCTCCCTGGGCGGACATTGTGTCCGTTCCCATCACCAGTTTAGTGCTGCGGCCAAGTGTCCCATGGAACTGCTGCTGGGTCTGTAATTGGCAATGCTGCATTGATGAGTACCTGCATAGGGTGCCAGGGCAACTCCTTCCTGTCAATGGTCAACAGTCAGCGGCCGTTGACGATGGCTTGCCGTCTATCCGGCCATCCATCCCATTACCGCTGCACACAAGATCCGCACCGCACACACGGGCAGCCCTCTTTGGAACAGGGTGGCCGTATCCAGGCCGGCGCCGCAGGGAATGGCCCGGATGCCGGTGGGCAGCAGAAAAGCTCCGTTGAACCCCATCACCGCCGCCATCCAGTAGGGCAGCAGGGGCAGGCCGGCACTCTGGGTGTAGGTGATCACCAGGGGCACCGTCAGGGCCGAAGAGATGGTGATGCTGGACACTTCGGACAGAAAGGCCCCCAAAAGGACGATTCCCGCCACCAAAGGCAGCCCCGGCGCCGGGGCCATTTCCCCCACCCACCGGGCCAGCCGGCCGTTGGCTCCTGAGGCTTCCAGCAGATCCCCCATGGCCAGGCCTCCGGCGAAGAGGATCAGTACGCCCCAGATCATGTGCTGCTGGGCATAGTTCCAGGTGAGCAGGGGCTTTCCGTCCTTTCCATTGATAAAGAACAACAGGAACCCCAGGCTCCCGTACAGATAGGCCGGCTGGAGCCCGGGCAGCACAGGGGCATACAAAGGCCGGAGAAAGGACCCTGCCAGGGCCAGGCCGAACAGTCCCAGGCAGATTTTTTCATCCCGGCTCATGGCCCCCAGCCGCCGGCATTCCGCCAGGAAGTATTCCCGGGTGCCCTGGAGCCGGCTCACCGGGTCCTTCTGGAGCAGCTGGACCCCCAGGGTGGCCGCGGTGGCTGTTCCCAGATAGGGCAGGAAGGCTCCGAACCACCGGGTGAACAGGAATTCCTCTCCGGTGGCCTGCTGGTACAGGGCAGCGGCGATTACGTCCATGGCGCCTCCCACCGGAGTCCCCACCCCTCCCACCACGGAACCGAACACAATGGCGCAGAGGATGGGCCCCGCTGCCGGGTCGCTGCCCCGGTACCCGGCAGCCTTCAGCATGGCCAGGGCCGTGGGGGTGAACACGGCTACCACCACCGCATTGGGCAGCACGATAGAAAACAGGGTGGCCGCCAGGAACCATACGGTGATCTGGCTTTTCATGGAAGGGCCGATAAAGGCCAGGCACCGGAGGGCGATCCGGTGGTCCAGGCCGATTTTTTCCCAGGGGAGGGTCAGCAGGGTGGCGGCAAACAGCAGGACGATGCTGCTGGAAGCGTACTGGGCCAGCAGATGGTCCATGGGCGCCAGGCTTAGAAAGGCATTGGCCACCACCGGCACCAGGGCCGTCACCGTCAGCCCCACTGGCCGGGTGATCCACCAGAAGATCATCCACAGGGACACTCCCAGAGCCCAGGCCCCGCCGGCCCCAAAGGTCCCTGCCAAAACCCACCGGCAGAGCAAAAGCAGCCCGGGCCCCAGCCCCAGGCAGATCCGTTTCTTCATGACCCTTCCCCCCTTTTGGTTGATAGGTTCATTATAGCATGGTAAAATGGAAAATATTCTACTATAAAGGAAGCTTTTGCATCTATGGATACTACCCTTTCCCTTTGGGAAGACAAAACTGAAATCACGGTGGAGGAACTGGCGGCCCTGGCCCCGGAACAGGTGTTCCTGGCGGATATCCGGGACCCGGCGGCTTTTGACCGGGGCACGGTGCCCGGCGCCGTGAACCTGAACCCCCTGGAACTCCAGGCAGGCAGCGTGGACCTGCCGGAAGACAAACTGATCGTCCTGCTCTGCATGTGGGGAAAAATCAGCCTGGGCCTTGCCGCCAACCTCCGGGACCAGGGCTGGACCGCCGTTTCCCTTCAGGGGGGCTATTCCCTTTGGCTCCAGAAGAAGCTGGAACGGGAGAACGCCCTGGCGGCGGAAGATTCCCAGCGGCTGAAACGGATCGAATCCTCCCTGCGCCGGAAGTACAAACGGCGGATCTCCAGCAAATTCGTCCAGGCCATCTGCGATTATGACATGATCCAGCCCGGAGACAGGATCGCCGTGTGCATTTCCGGGGGCAAGGATTCCATGCTCATGGCCAAACTGTTCCAGGACCTGAAGCGCCACAACAAGATCCCCTTTGACCTGGTGTTTTTGTGCATGGACCCGGGATACAATGAAATGAACCGGAAGATCATCGAGGAAAACGCCAAACTGCTCCAGGTGCCCCTGACCTTCTTTTCCACCAACATTTTCGAATCCGTGTTCCATGTGGAGGATTCTCCCTGCTACCTGTGCGCCAAAATGCGCCGGGGGTACCTGTACCGGAAGGCCCGGGACCTGGGATGCAATAAGATCGCCCTGGGCCACCATTTCGACGATGTGATCGAGACCAATCTTATGAGCATGCTCTATTCCGGCGCCATCCGCACCATGCTCCCCCGGCTGAAAAGCACCAGCTGCCCGGGGATGGAGCTGATCCGGCCCCTGTACTATGTACGGGAAGCCGACATCAAAAGCTGGCGGGACGAAAACGGCCTGTACTTCATCCAGTGCGCCTGCAAGTTCACCGAAACCTGCTCCACCTGCCACACCGACGGCACCACCGATTCCAAGCGGCTGGAAGTGAAGAAGCTCATTGCCGCCCTGGCGGAAAAGAACCCCCAGGTCCCCGCCAACATCTTCCACAGCCTGGAAAACGTGAACCTGGACACGGTACTGAAGTACAAGGAAAAAGGAAAGGAACATTCGTTTTTGGAGGACATGTAAAAAAAGAGGCTGCTGCGCATGCAACAGTCTCTTTTTTGTCAGCGGTCAACGGCCGACTGTCTTCCAACAGTTAATGTCCGTATAGACACTGTCACCACACCCATCCGGAACCTCCCCCTTCCCTACAGCGTCCATATAGAGTATACTTAATGGTAAGATAAGGGAAGGAAAACAACTGTATGGAAATTTTATTTTTAGGTACAGGCCATGCCATCTCCACCCGGTGCTACAACACCTGCTATGTCCTGCGCCAGAATGAACGTTACCTGTTGGTGGACGGGGGCGGCGGCAACGGGATCCTGCGCCAGCTGAAGCGGGCCCGGCTGCCCTGGCAAAAGATCAAGGACATCTTTGTCACCCACCGGCATATGGACCATGTGCTGGGGGTCTTCTGGGTAATCCGGATGATCGTGAAGGCCATGAAACGGGGCACCTATGTGGGAGAAGCCCGGATCTACGGCCACGATGAGGTGATCACCCTGCTCCGGAGCACGGCCCGGCTGCTGCTGGACCCGGGAGACCTGAAATACCTGGACACCCGGCTCCACTTCATCACCGTGGAAGACGGAGAGACCCGGAAGATCCGGGGCTGGGACGTGACCTTTTTCGACATCCATTCCACCAAGGCCAAGCAGTTCGGCTATGTATTGGAAAGCAACGGCCACAAACTGGGCTGCTGCGGGGATGAACCCATGAACGACCATAACTTTACCCGGCTCTCCGGCAGCCAGTGGCTCCTCCATGAAGCCTTCTGCCTGTACCGGGACCGGGACCGGTTCCGTCCCTACGAAAAGCACCATTCCACTGTACGGGAAGCCTGTGAAAACGCCGACCGGCTCCAGGTGCCCAATCTGATCCTGTACCACACCGAAGACAACCACCTGCCCCAGCGGAAAGAGCTGTATACCGCTGAAGGAAAGAACTACTACCGGGGAAATCTGTGGGTGCCGGATGATTTGGAACAAATGAAACTGTGGTAAGAAGAGAGGGAAAGGAGGCCTTCTCATGCAGCACAACAGAAAACACGCTCTGCGCTCCAAAGGACAGAACATCATTGAATACGCCCTGATGCTGGCCATTATCGTAGGCATCGGATTCCTGATCTACAGCCAGAACAACTTCGGCCAGAAAATACAGGCCGTATTCGGGAATGCCAACAACCTGCTGGCCACCGTGGAAAAAGAAAGCGACCCGGCGGTGATCCACGACCGGGGCTATGCAGACGCCATGGCGAAAATGCTGAAGGCAGCCATTGCCAAGGGGACGGTTCAGCTTGACAGAGGAGCCACCGTGGGCATCTATGCCCAGAATGCCAACAACGGGAACGCCGATGGTTACCACATCAACGGCCTGGTGGGAAAAACAGGCTCAGTGACAGTCAACGGAAAAAACTATATGGCTAACGGGGGATTTTACGGTTTCTGGAAGTCTGTTGACGGGGAAAAATCCTATACCGGGGCTTCCGTGGACCAGAAAAATGTAGACTGGTACGGCGTGGAAATCACCCGGACAGGGGAAAACTCCTATCAGGTGAAATACCGGGAAGGCACCGGTTACACCAATGAAAATAAAGACGGGTTCCGGCCTTCCGACAGCAACAACTACAAGAAAGAAATCTGGAATCCCTGACGAAAGGACCTGACTGTATGCACTATCCCAACATCACAGCCGGTACCTTCCTTTCCCGGCCCAACCGTTTCATCGCCCAGGTGGAGATTGCCGGGAAGGAAGAAACCTGCCATGTGAAGAACACCGGCCGGTGCCGGGAACTGCTGGTCCCCGGTGCCGCCGTGTACCTTACCGCCAGTGACAATCCCAAACGGAAGACCAAATACGACCTGGTGGCCGTGGAAAAAGGCTCCCGGCTCATCAACATGGATTCCCAGGCTCCCAACAAGGTGGTCCAGGAATGGCTGGAACAGGGAGGCCTCCCCGGCCTGACCAAAATCCAGCCCGAATTCCGGTACGACCAGTCCCGGTTCGACTTCTACCTGGAACAGGGGGACAGGAAATCCTTCCTGGAAGTGAAGGGCGTCACCCTGGAAGAAGACGGGGTGGTCCGTTTTCCCGATGCCCCCACCGCCCGGGGTGCCAAGCACCTCCACGAACTGATCCGGGCGGCGGAAGAAGGCTACGGAGCCTATGTGTTCCTGGTGATCCAGATGGCAGATGTGGACCATTTCGAACCCAACCGGAAAACCGACCCGGATTTCGCCCAGGCCCTCCAGGAAGCCCGAAACAAAGGAGTGACCCTCCTGGCCTACGATTGTAACGTAACCCCGGGGACCCTGGAGATCGGGAAGCAGGTGGAGATTGTGTTGTAAAAAAATGTGGGGTGCTGCACAAAACGTGCAGCACCCCACATTTTTTTATTTCTGTCCGATCGCCCGGTTGATGGCATTGACGATGCCCAACAGGGATGCGGTGTTGATATTGGGATGGATGCCCACACCGAAAATGTGGTTTCCGTCCGGTTTCTTCAGTTCGATGTAGGAAATGGCCTTGGAATTGGACCCCTGGCTGATGGCGTGTTCGTGATAGTTGATGAACTCGAACCCGTCCACCCCGATCTTGTTCAGGGCATTGAAGAAGGCATCGATGGGCCCGTTCCCGTTGCCGGTCACGTGCATCACCGTACCGTCGGCCTTCACATCCCCTTCGAAGATGGTGCTGGTATCCTCATCCCCTTCGTGGTTGTCGTACACCTTGTGGGCTCCCAGTTCGAACTTGCCCTTATAGTCCACATACTTTTTGTTGAACAGTTCCACGATCTGGCTGGCGCTCAGTTCGTCCCCGTATTCATCGGCGGCTTCCTTCACCATATGGCCGAATTCCGGATGCATTTCTTTCGGCAGGTAATACCCCACTGCCTGCTGCATTACAAAGGCGGCGCCGCCCTTGCCGGACTGGCTGTTGATCCGGATCACCGGTTCATATTCCCGGTGGATATCCGCCGGGTTGATGGGCAGATAGGGAACTTCCCAGTACCGGCTGTTGGTATCTGCCATGTACTTGAAGCCCTTCCGGATGGCATCCTGATGGGATCCGGAGAAAGCGGTGAAGACCAGTTCCCCGGCGTAGGGATGACGAGATTCCACTTTCATCTTGGTGACGCTTTCGCAGATCCGTTTGATCCGGTTGATGTGGGAGAAGTCCAGCTGGGGATCCACATTGTGGGTGTACATGTTGAGGGCCAGGGTGACGATGTCCACGTTCCCGGTCCGTTCCCCGTTGCCGAACAGGGTCCCTTCCACCCGGTCCGCACCGGCCATCATGGCCAGTTCCGTGGCGGCCACCCCTTCGCCCCGGTCATTGTGGGGATGGACACTGATAATGGCCCGGTCCCGGTCCTTCAGGTGCCGGATGAAGTATTCAATCTGGTCCGCATAGGTGTTGGGGGTGGACATTTCCACCGTAGAAGGCAGGTTGATGATCACCGGTTTTTCCTTGGTGGCTCCCAGGGTATCCATCACCGCTTCACAGATTTCCACCGCATAGTCGGTTTCCGTGCCGGTGAAGCTTTCGGGAGAATATTCGTACCGGATGTTCATGCCGCTTTTGGCGATTTCCTTTTCCGTCAGTTCCCGGATCAGTTTGGCCCCGTCCACGGCAATCTTGGTGATTCCTTCCATGTCCTTCCGGAACACGATTTTCCGCTGGAGGGTGGAAGTGGAGTTGTAGAAGTGGATGATCACGTTCTTGGCGCCCTTCACCGCTTCAAAGGTCTTTTTGATCAGTTCCGGACGGGCCTGGACCAGGACCTGGATGGTCACGTCATCGGGGATGTAGTTGTCCTCGATCAGGGTCCGGAGGATTTCATATTCCGTATCAGAAGCGGAAGGGAACCCTACTTCGATTTCCTTGAAACCGATCTTCACCAGGGTGGTGAACAGCAGCAGCTTCTCTTCCAGCTGCATGGGGGTCACCAGGGCCTGGTTCCCGTCCCGCAGGTCCACGCTGCACCAGATGGGGGGCTTGGTGATGGTCTTGTCCGGCCAGGTACGGTCCGGCAGGCTGACTCCCTGGAAGGGAATGTACTTTTTAATGGGCTTATGCATAATGAATTCCTCCTTGGATTTTCGAGGCGGTCATAAAAAAATCCCCGCCCCCTGTTTTCTCTAGGGGCGAGGCAAATAATTCCACGCTGTACCACCCTGATTCAGCCAGCCAAAAAGCCGGCCCTTTCACCTCTTACTCAAGCAAGTATAAGGCTAAGGTCTGTAACGGGACCTCCCGTTCCGGACTACTTATCACCCGGACGACTCTGGAACCAGTTATCATTCAGAAGCGAACTATCGACTCCCAGCAAATGTCGACTCTCTGTGAATTCCCTTTCTGATCTTCTTTCCTTCGCAGTCATTGTTGGTTACACTTTTGAACTTGATGGTGCTTATTATAGAGCCTTTTATAATGGCTGTCAACAGTTTTGTGGAAAAATGTTTAAAAAAAATAGGTGCTGTTGCATAAGCAACAGCACCCTCCCCATCAATGATGAAACAGCCGTACTCCCGTCATGGCCATGGCGATGTTGTATTTGTCGCAGGTGGCAATTACATTGTCGTCCCGGATGCTGCCGCCGGTCTGGGCGATGTATTCCACCCCGCTCCGGTGGGCCCGTTCAATGTTGTCCCCAAAGGGGAAGAAGGCGTCGGAACCCAGGGCTACCCCGGTGTTCTTGGCAATCCAGGCCTTCCGTTCTTCCCGGGTCATGGGTTCCGGTTTTTCCGTAAAGAAGTTTTCCCATACCCCGTCAGCCAGCACATCTTCCCAGTCGTCAGAAGTGTACACGTCGATGGTGTTGTCCCGGTCCGGTTTCCGGATATCCGCCCGGAAGGGCAGGTTCAGCACCTTGGGGCTCTGGCGCAGCCACCATTTGTCCGCTTTGTCCCCGGCCAGACGGGTGCAGTGGATCCGGGACTGCTGGCCGGCGCCCACGCCGATGGTCTGGCCGTCCTTCACATAGCATACGGAGTTGGACTGGGTGTATTTCAGGGTGATCATGGCGATCAGCAGATCCCGCCGGGCTGCTTCCGGGATTTCCTTGTTCTTCGTAGGCCGGTTCTGGAGCAGGTCTTCCGTAATATGGTCGTTGTTCCGTTTCTGTTCAAAGGTGATGCCGAAGACCTGCTTGGTTTCCAGTTCTTCCGGTTCATAGGCCGGGTCGATCTGGATCACATTGTATTTGCCCTTTTTCTTGGCGGACAGGATTTCCAGGGCTTCCGGTTCGTACCCGGGCGCAATGACCCCGTCGGACACTTCATGCTGGAGCACCAGGGCGGTGGATTTGTCGCACACGTCGGACAGAGCCACGAAATCCCCGAAAGAACTCATCCGGTCCGCCCCGCGGGCCCGGGCATAGGCACTGGCCAGAGGGGACAGGTCCATGCCTTCCACGCTGTAGATCTTCTTCAGGGTATCCGTCAGAGGCAGGCCCACAGCCGCTCCGGCCGGGCTTACATGTTTGAAGGAAGCAGCTGCCGGCAGACCGGTGGCTCTCCGCAGTTCCCGCACCAGCTGCCAGCTGTTGAAGGCATCCAGGAAGTTGATGTACCCGGGTCTGCCGTTGAGCACCGTAATGGGCAGGTCCGCCCCGCTCTGCATATAGATCCGGGCCGGGATCTGGTTGGGATTGCAGCCATACTTCAGTTTCAGTTCTTTCATGAAAGATTCCTCCTTAAGGTCAAAAGAAAAAGCCGACCCCGGGCCACAGCAGGTGCCCAGACGGTCGGCATTCTACGACCATGCTCCCTGTGGGTAAACCCACTTCCGTCAGTCACATGATCTGTCCGTTTCATTATAGCATTGTCAGCGGGAAATGGTCAAGAAGGGGTCACAGCCCGCAGCCGGGTCCTTCATTCCCCCTTCACCCCCGTCCCGTCGAAGGCCGGGATGAACTGGCTGTCGGCAGAACTGGCTTCCTGGACGAACCCGTCCTCGATGGGGCTCTGGAACAGGTAGTCCTCCACTTCCTGGTATTCTTCTTCGGTCAGGGGCCGGCCGATTTCCGGATACTTTCCCTCTTTGGCCAGGCCGCAGGGCACATACTGGCGCATCAGGCTGAACAGCACCTGACCCGGGCCGAAATTGGACCCCACCCAGTCGATGATCCGCTTGCTGTCTTCCAAAAGCCCCGGCAGGATCATGTGCCGGATGATTACCCCTTTTTTCAGGAGCCCGGTTCCCTCATCCATTTCGTAAGGCCCGGTCTGCCGGAACATTTCCCGGATGGCTGACGTGGCCACGGCGAAATAATTCTTTGCATGGCTGTACCGCCAGGCCGCTTCTTCGCTGACGTATTTCAGATCCGGCAGGTAGATCTGCACCTTCCCCTCCAGCCTCCGGAGGGTCTCCACCTTTTCATAGCCCCCGCAGTTGTACACCACCGGCACCGGCAGCTTCGGCTCCAGGGATTCCAGGATGGTGGGAAGGAAATGGGTGGGAGTCACCAGGTTGATGTTGTGGGCCCCCTGGGCGATGAGATTTCGGTAGATCCGCCGCAGGTCGTCGGCGGTCACTTCCCAGCCCTTTCCCCCGCTGCTGATTTCGCTGTTCTGGCAGAACACGCACTGGAGAGTGCAGCCGGAAAAGAACACCGTGCCGCTGCCTCCGGAGGTGCCGCTGATACAGGGTTCCTCCCAGAGATGCAGGGCCGCCCGTGCTGCCCGGGGCCGCCAGGGCATCCGGCACCACCCCAGCTGCCCGGGGTCCCCGGAAGTCTCCGGCCGTTCCACCCCACATTCATGGGGACAAAGAGTACATTTGGTCATGTTGGGTCCTTTCGTAAAAGATGGGGGCTGTTGCATGTGCAACAGCCCCTCTCCAATTCAGTATTTATACCCCCAGGAATACCGTCCCCGGTAATTGTAGGGATAAATGGTAATGTCGTAATGGGCATTTTCCAGTTCGTGGGTAATCTGGTGCTTGAAGGGCGCCAGAGCCATATGGAGCACCTTGAAGGGCTTGGACCCCCACATGGCGCCTTCATCGGAAATGTCCACCTTGTATCCGTTTTCGTGGGAATAAGTGCCGGACGCATGGTAGCCCCGTTCCGCCCCGCCGGTGATCACAAAGGTGACTCCGTTCCGTCGGGCCAGCTCATTCAGATGGTCCAGGAAGGCCACCGTGGAGGCTTTGAAATGAACCGTATCCGTGGTACCGTTGCTCCGCCAGGGAGTATCCATCCCCTCAGTGCTGCTCCACTTCCGCAGGTTGCTTTTGCCGAAATCCCGGCGCCAGGCATAGGCCTGCTTGGTGGAAATAGGCGTATAGGACAGAGCCTTCCCCCGGTTTTCCATGGTGGAAACCCGGTAGCCCGGATTGCTTGAAACCCTTGCCGATGCAGCAGAAGACGCACGAGTGCCATAGTTAAAAGGCACGGCACGGCGGGCCATACCGGCTGCAGATGCAGATACGGACACAGTCAGCGAAGAAAAGACAACAGCAGTGAGTACGACTTTATTCATGCGGTCATGCACATCTCCCAACGTTAAGATTCAAAAGCATAAGAAATCTCTTTAATTATACGCGAAAAAGGCAGAAATTTCAAGGGTACCGCCAGAACCGGTATGTGTCAACAAGTTCTCGGTGAATCCTTCATCGCCGTATAGTTATTCAGAAATGGAGTCAAAAATTTTTTATCGTTGCTTTGAGGTCGACGACGTAGGGGTTTCGCCGCAGGCAAACCCGTCCCGGCCGCCCAGAGGGCAAAAACTTCTATACCCATACACCCGCGAGGGCTCTCCGCCCGGAGAATCGATGTATACCCGCAAAAAGTACCAGCAAGGCCGGAGGCCAAGTCCGCCCTGCAGGGGCGGGGGACCGGGCTTGCCCGGTGGTGGGGGCATGAGGTCCTGAAAGGACCGAATACCTTGACGGGGGTACGGGCTCATCGGCTGGGAATGCAGCAACGAAAACTGAAATCATCATATTCCTGCTCCTGCCATACGCTTTCTTGTTGTCTGCCGGTCCTGCGAAGTATCGGCTGTCGCCGATGCCCCCACCACCAGCCTTGCGGCTGGTCCCCCGCCCTTGCAAAGGGCGGATAAAATACGCGGGCTCGCGCCCTGGTATTTACAAAAAGCGATGGGCGCCAGCCCCAGCGTATATCCGCCCTTTGCAAGGGCGGGGGACCGTTGCGCTTGCGCAATGGTGGTGGGTTAGCAGCCGCAGGCTGCGTTTCCATTCCTGAAAATCTTACTGCAAATTGATTCTTCGGCCGCTGACCGTTGACAGCTGACGGGACCTGCGGTCTCTGCAGCAGGCCCTCACACCTGGGCCAGCAGCACCGCCACGAACACCAGCACGCAGCCGGCGATTTCCCGTCCTGTCATCACTTCTCCCAGGAACAGCCAGCCGGAGAGCACGGCGAACACGGATTCCAGGCTCATGATCAGGGTAGCAGTGGTAGGGTCCGTGTATTTCTGGCCGATGATCTGCAGGGTATAGGCCACCCCGCTGGAGAGCCCCGCCGTATAGAAAAGGGGCCACCGGGCCGCCCACAGGGCACTGGCCAATCCCCCTGCCGGCACACTTTCCCACATCCCGGCCCCCAGGGCGGACAAAAGACAGGTCATGGCGAACTGGAGCCAGGCCATCCGCACCCCGCTGGCTCCCTTCCGGAGGAAATGGTCCACAAAAAGGATGTGGAGGGCGAAGAACACCGCACAGCAGAACACCAGGAAATCCCCGAACGAAACGGTAAAATCCCCCTTCACGCACAGGAGATAGAACCCCACCAGGGCCATGGGCACGCACAGCAGCATGATCTTCCGCACCGTCCGGCCCAGAAAACGCCCCAGGATGGGCACCAGGATAATGTACAGGGCGGTGATGAACCCGGCCTTCCCGGCGGTGGTCTGGGCGATGCCCACCTGCTGGAGGTTGCTGGCGATTCCCATGATCAGCCCGCAGCAAAGGCCCCCTTTCAGGGTCACTCCATCCGGCTTCAGCCGCTGCCACAGGCTCCCCTGGCGTTTTCCCCCAAAGGCCAGCACCACCGGCACCAGCACCCCGGTGGCCAGAAGGTTCCGGACAGCATTGAAAGTAAACGGCCCCACATAGTCCATGCCCACGCTCTGGGCCACAAAGGCGCTGCCCCAGATAAGAGCCGTCAGCAGCAGAAGAAGGTTTCCTTTCATTCGTTCCATATTCAAAGCTTTCCCCTTTTCATGTTCATGGCTAATAAAAAAAGGATACCACAAAAAAGGGTGGCTGCAAAGGGAATCGTTTCTGCCCCTGCCGGTGGCAGGATTGGAATCATGTCACGGAAAACATGTTATAGTGTTTGAGGTTGCGCACATCTTCCCGGGAAACTTTCAGTTTCTTGACCAGGGATTCCTCTTCTTTGAGGGGCTGCTTGCTCAGAAGGATTTTCAAAGCCACCGGCATCATGGGACGGGAGGAAAATCCTGTAAACAGGCCCCATTTCACAGGAGAATCCAGGAAAGAGGCCAGCACCTGGATGATGACATTTTCCATGGGCGTATCTTTATTGGTCAGCGTGATCCTTGACATAGCGTCAAAGTGTTGGATATAGCCCCAGTACGTATTTTCACAGTCCTGATAGGAATCATAATTTTTGAAATTCATATACATCATGAGGCGGTATTTCCCTTCCTCCCCCCTGGAAAGGACATCGAACACGCTGCGGTCAAGGTGGTGGTCCCTTCCATCGAAATAATAAGCATAAAACCGGGAAAGATCCTTAAAAAATGCAGGACCGGCCGCATCATTCTGAAGATTTCCTTCCTGGGGTGTGATATACAGCAGCTGCTCCACATGGATATTCAGTGCGGAAGCTATATCGTACAAAGTTTCGATATCGATGGAAATAGCCCCTTTTTCATATTTCGAAAGAGTGGACTTGCTTTTGCAGACCCGTTGGGAAAGTTCCTCCAGGGTCATTTTTTTCGCCCGCCGGTAAATGTTGATCTTTTTACCGATTTCTTCCCTGATCATCATACTGAAAGACCTCCGTCTGTTGTTTCCTATAAATCAACAAATTCATAAATCCGACAATTATTTCATGATTTCAGATAATTATATCATGAGATGCGTAAAAAAATCCACTCAGGTGAAACATAACGGATTAAAAGTTTCATATTAAGAAACTCTCCTTCTTTTTACAGGCTCTAGCCTCTGCGCTATAATGCGCATGTAGACGTTAAGAGGATTCTGGCCAGACTCCTTGAACGAAATCGTTGGAAAATGAACAGTTTTCAAGGAGGATTTTTACCATGCAATATAATTTTGATGAATATGTGGAACGGCGTCATACCAATGCCCTGAACACGGATGGTTTCCGAGGCTATATTTTCCATGACTATGAAGGCAAAAAGAAGTTCCCCTTTAAAGATGAAGAATTCATCCGTATGTGGGTGGCCGATATGGAATTTGCCATGTGCCCGGACATCATCCAGGCCATCAAAGACCGTGCCGACAAGAGAATCATCGGCTACAGCCAGGTTTTTGAACCGAATTTTTATGAGGCCTATAATGCCTGGAACCGGAAAATGTACGGCTGGACTTATCCGAAAGAAGAAATCTGCTTCTCCCTGGGAATCATTCCCGCCCTGTACCAGTTGGTGGAACTGCTGCTCACCGACCATGAATATGCCATCATCAACACCCCTGCCTACGGGTATTTCCAGCATCCCATCGATTACAAGCACAAACACGCCATCCATAACAAACTAAAACGCGATGCAGAAGGCAATTGGACCATCGACTTTGATGCACTGGAAAGAGATGCCGCCAACCCGCTGACCAAACTTCTCATCTGGTGCAACCCCCACAACCCCACAGGCCGCGTCTGGACGGAGGAAGAACTGAAGAAAGTTGCTGCCATCGTGGAAAAACACAACCTGTGGATCATCAGTGATGAAATCCACTGCGACCTGCTGCGCCAGGGAGAACACCATATCCCCATGGCAAAGATCATGCCCGGCTACCAAAAGCTGATTTCCTGCACCTCCGCTTCCAAAGCGTTCAATATGGCAGGGATGATGTTTGCAGAAATCATCATTCGGGATGAAAGCCTGAGAAAACTCTATGTACAGTATACTGATACCTACGCCATGAACGTGAATCCCCTTTCCATTGCGGCCCACACAGCGGCCTACCAGCACGGATATGAATGGCTGGATCAGTTGAAAGCGTATCTGGATGGAAATTTCAAGCTGGTCCAGGACACCCTGGCCCAAAGACTGCCGAAGATTGTGTTCAGGATTCCTCAGGCAACCTATCTGGCCTGGGTGGATATGAACCCGTATCTGGGAGATGTAGAGAATATTCCCGACTTCATGGCCAACCAGGCGGGCGTCCTGCTGGAAGGCGGGGATTCCCTCTTTGTAGATAATGCAAAAGGCTTTATCCGTCTGAACCTGGCAATGCCGAAGGCCACCATTAAAAAAGGACTGGACAGAATTTGCGATGCTGTCCTCAAAAGAGAAGCAGAAAAAGGCTAAGGTACGCACCTGCGCATTTCACCTGCACATTTTCCTGAAAGAATTCTGCAGTTGGAACAGGAGTCCGCAAAATTCCTGTTCCGACAGCAGCGTTCCGGAATCATATGGATTTCTTACTTGAAGAGGTGGATTTTTTCTCTTTTTTAAAAAGACAGAATTTACCGTAAATATTGAAATTGACAAAGGAAACTGCAGGGAGTGCATACGGATTTTATCTTTCTCACAAAAATATTATACGAGGAGAAAAAGAATGAGCAGCGAGCAGATGAAAAAAATCGGTCTTGTGAATATTATTGGATTGGGAGTCGGCGGTGCCATCGGATCCGGCATATTTGTGACACTGGGCTCAGCCATTGGCATGACGGGCAGGTCCGTCCTGGTGGTTACGCTGATTGGTGTATTCTATATGTTATTCGCCTACTGGTACAATTTGGCTCTTTCCAGTATCTTTGTGGTCAATGGCGGCGACTACAGTATGAGAGGCATGATGCTGCCGCCGGTGCTCACTGGATATGGCGGATGGACTAACGTAATGTGGGCCTTTGGGATTACCGGATATTCTTTGGCTCTGACCAGCTATTTAAGCAGTCTTTGGCCTGTTTTGGGAGAACATACATCCATCACAAGTATGGTAATTCTGACAGTCCATTTTCTGCTGACCATCCGGGGCAACCGGATCGTCACCATATTCCAGAATACAGCAACGGCCTTCCTCCTGATTGCCCTGTTTCTCTTCATCATTCTGGGCGTCCCCCATGTGGATCCCGCCTTTTTCTTCAGCCCTGCCGCTGATGGAGGCTTTTTCCACGGCGGAATGAGCGGTGTGATCAGTGCCATTGCCATCATGGGGTTTGCCTGCCAGGGAACCACCATGGGACCTGTAGGCGTAGCACGGATTACAAAGAACCCGAAACTTACGATTCCTTTGGGGATTTTGGTAACCTGTGCAGTTGTTTCAGTGGTCTATGGATTGATGTCCTATGTGGCAGCCGGTGTGCTGCCTTATGACAAAGTGGCCAACCAGAACCTCAGTGTGGTGGCTTCCGCTTTTTTGAATCCTGTTCTATTTGCGTTTTTCATTATCGGCGGCGGTGCCTGCGCCATTGTCTCTTCCTTCCTGGGCGTCCTGGTTATGATCCGTGAACCCCTGGCTTCCATGGCCGATGACGGATGGCTGACGGGATTCTTTGGAAGAAAGGCAAAGGACGGATATCCCTACGGTGCCTTCACCCTTGTGTACATCCTGGCCGCCATCCCCATCCTGACTGGTATGGATTTCAACAATGTAATCAGTATGCTGATGATTCCCTGCATGTTCATCAACGCCTATCTGAACACGGCTTGCATAAAGATTCCGGAGAAATACCCGGAGCAGTTCGCCAGACGTTCCATCCGCTGCCCTCTCTGGCTCTACAAACTGTGCTGTATCTTGGGCGGCATCAGCGCCCTGTTAGTAGGCATCACTCTCCTGAAAGACATGGCCCTCAAAGATGCCATCGTGGCTGTAATTGTCCTTGTGGTGCCTCTTGCTCTCAGCTGGCGTTCCCTGAAAGTGGGAAATGTGGACCGCAGGATTTTGGAAGAGCGGAAAGAAGAAATCATCAGGACAGAGACCTTGAATGGGTAACAGCATAAAAAAAGAACTGACCTTAAGGGAAGTTCTCCGCCATCCACGTATGACAAAAAATGCCGCCTGCAGGCGGCATTTTTTTCTTACATTTTTCCTTATTTAATGAACCGGACGTTGGGGATAATTTCCTCGTATACTTCTTCAGCCCGTTTCTTGTAGGTCTTCTTGTTTTCTTCGAACAGGTTGCCGCCTTTGGTGTCAACAGCCACGATCAGGGGCCCCAGTTCTTCCACTTCGCTGGTCCACAGGGTTTCCGGCATCCCCAGGTCTTTCCACTGGGCGTCGATGATCTTCTTGAAATGGACGGCGGATACCACGGCACAGCCGGCCG
The DNA here is from genome assembly GCF_057597765.1 of Acidaminococcus sp. Taxonomy (NCBI): domain Bacteria; kingdom Bacillati; phylum Bacillota; class Negativicutes; order Acidaminococcales; family Acidaminococcaceae; genus Acidaminococcus; species Acidaminococcus sp. The sequence continues at coordinate 45,306 of NZ_DBMBXK010000001.1, forward strand.
GGAACACACAGAAGATGGTTTTGTACTTCTGGCAGGCATCCATGGTGTCCTGGCCCATGCCCCCTTTGCCCACGATCAGCTTCACGCCGGTCTGGGGAATGAAATCCTTTTCGAATTTTTCCATCCGCATGGAAGTGGTGGGTCCGATGGAAACCATTTCATAGGCGTTTTCCTGGCCTTCAATGGGACGGACAATGGGGCCTGCGTGGAAAATGGCGCCCCCTTCCAGTTCCACCGGCAGCTTCCGGCCTTCTTCGATGAGCCGGCGGTGAGCCACGTCCCGGCAGGTGGTGATCTTGCCGGTCAGATAGACGATGTCCCCGATTTTCAGGTTCTCGATGTCTTCGGATTTAATGGGTGTATGCAGCACAACTTTGTTAGCCATTATAATTCAGCCCCCTTATGAGAAGTGATGGTGTAATGCAGGTCTTTGTCGAAAATGATGTGGCCCCGGCGGTGGTTCCAGCAGCCGATGTTCACAGCCACCCCGATGGCGGACGGATGCCGGGCGGTGTTTTCGATGTGTACACCCAGTACGGAAGCGCTGCCGGTCATGCCCTGAGGCCCCAGACCGATCTTGTTGATGCCTTCTTCCAGGAGTTTTTCCATTTCCGCAGCCCGGGGGTTGGGATTGTGGGAACCCAGAGGACGCATGAGAGCCTTTTTGGACAGGAGAGCGGCGGTTTCCACAGAGGTGGCCACCCCTACCCCCACCAGGAAGGGCGGGCAGGCGTTGGGTCCATAGGTGTACATCCGCTCCAGGACGAACTTGGTGACCCCTTCATACCCTTCCCCGGGCATCAGCACCATGGCGTGGCCCGGCAGGGTGCAGCCGCCCCCGGCCATGTAGGTGTCGATTTCGCAGGTGTCGGAATCGGGCACGATTTCCCAGAACACGGTGGGAGTCCCTTTCCCCACATTCTTGCCGGTGTTGTATTCATCGAAGGTTTCCACGCTGTTGTGGCGCAGGGGGGTGGCGAAGGTGGCCTGTACAGTGGCTTCCTTCAGCAGCCCTTCCAGTTCCCCGATGAGGGGGAAGTTGGTGCCGCATTTCACGAAATACTGGAGCACGCCGGTATCCTGGCAGGAAGGACGGTTCAGTTCCTTGGCCAGCTTCTGGTTCTTGGCGTAGGTTTCATACAGCAGCTTGGCAATGGGCACCGTTTCCTTTTCGGCCAGTTCCTTCAGTTTGGCAGCCACATCATCGGGCAGCACCTTGGCGGTGTAGCCGACGAACTTGGCCATAATGTCGGTCATTTGTTTGACTTGGGCTTCTTTGGACATTTTCATTTCCTCCTTATACTTGAACACACAGGTTGTTTTCTATTCACATGTTCCCGTACCATCAGGGATAGAAGGGGAACAGGATGGGCAGCAGGACAAGAGAGACGATGTAGCCGATGATCACCATGGGAAGGCCGGCCTTCACATAATCGTTGAAGTTGTATCCCCCAGGGGCGAACACCATCATGTTGGCCGGCATCCCGATGGGAGTGGCAAAGGCCAGGGAAGCACCGATGACAGTGGCTACGATCACGGCCTTGGGGTCAGCCCCCATGGCTTCGGAAATGTTCACGCTGATGGGGATCAAAAGGGCCGCCGTGCCGAAGTTGCTCATGAAGTTGGTCATGATGCAGCTGAGCAGTAGGATCACCGTCACCAGCACCAGAGCCCCGATGCAACCGGACAGGTAGAACTTGATGCCGATCTGTTTTTCGAAGATCATGGCGATAATGGTAAGGACCATGACAATCAGGGAAACTTTCTGTTTCCAGGGAGCCACCTGGGAGAAATCCGGAGCCTTGTCATAGATGCTTTCTCCGGCTTTGGCCTGATGGTCCGGCAGGAACTGGTAGCCTACAGTGGCGAAGAACAGGGTGCCGATCAGCAGGATGGGCAGCCCCACATAGCCGTATTCGAAGAAGCTGATATCTTGACCGATGGCTTCCAGGGCGCTTTTCCCCAGCAGGTTACCAGGGGCCCCGATGATGGACAGGTTCCCGCCCATGGCCGCCGCAAAAATCAGAGGCAGCAGCAGCCGGGACCGGGCGAAACCGGATTTGGAGGCGATGCCGATGACCACGGGGATCAGGATGGCCGCCGTACCGGTGTTGGACAAAAAGCCGCTCATGATGCCGGTGACCAGCATCACGGAAACGATCAGCTGCCGTTCGGTTTTGGCAAACCGGGTGACGATGCCCCCTGCCTTGTTGGCCATGCCCGTTTCAAAAAAGGCACCGCCGATGACGAACATGGCCACGAACAGGATCAGGTTGCTGTCCACAAAGCCTGCAAAGGCATCCTTGGGGCTCAGTACCCCGGTAAGGACCAGAACCATCAGGGCGATCATGGACGTAACCGCCAGGGGAAGTTTTTCAGTGACAAACAGGATGATGACCAGTACCAGCAAAGTCAAAGTAATGGCAATGGGTGACATTATGTTTTCTCCTCCTTTGTTCTCCATCAATCCTGCGCGCTTGAATTAATTTTGATATTTGATAATGTATCCATTTCTTGATGATACTATAACCCCATTGGCAGAAAGAGTCAATGGGGTTATGGAATTATCTGATTTTTGACTACAAATTTGGATATAATATCATAAATACAAAATGAGTGCTGTCAAAAACAGCACTCATTGGTCAGCGGCCAAAAAAGGGGCGCTCACGCACCCCCGCCCTTCCCCACCTGTTCCCGGTAGTTGGTGAGGATATTGTCCATACTCCGTTTCATGTGTTCGTCCATGAGCTTTTTGGCTCTTTCCGGATCGTGGGCCCGGAGGGCTTCCATCAGCTGCTCGTGTTCGAAGAAGGAGATCTTGGCGTAATCGGTTTCCGTCACCAGGAAACCCAGGGACAGGCCGTTCCACAGGCTGGCCAGGATCTGGGTCAGTTTGGGATTCCCGGCGGCCTCCCACAGGGCCATATGGAAGCTTTCGTTGTAGTGCTTGTATTCGGCATACCGGTGCTGGGCCAGGCACTCCTGCATCCCGGCGTACACCCGCTCCACTTCCCGCAGGTCGCTGCCGGGACGGGCGGCCAGGGCCGCCGCTTCCCGTTCCAGGATCTCCCGGACGGCGAAATGGTCCCGGATGGATTTTTCGTCGATGCCCAGCACCACGGCCCCCTTGTTGGGCCGCAGCTTCACCAGCCCCTGGGTGGCCAGCAGCTGGAGGGCTTCCCGGACCGGGGTGGTGGACACCCCCATGTGCCGGGCGGTCTCTTCCAGGGTCAGGACGCTCCCTTCCGGGATTTCCCGGCGGAGAATAGCCTTCCGGAGATAGGAGGCCACCTGTTCCCGTGCCGGCAGGAGATGAATCTTCCCGATGGTTTCCGGCACCGTTTCCGTCTCCACCCGGTAAGCCGGGGAACCAGCCGCCTTTTCTTCCGGTGCCGGAGCCTCATTTTCCTCAGTCCGGGGCACCTTCCGGTTCTCCAGGATCTCCCGGGCATGGCAAGACACCACCATGTGCCGGTTGCTGAGCCGGGTCACCAGTCCTTCCAGCATCAGGCCCTGGAGGGCCTCCCGGATGGGCATCCGGGACACCCCGTAGGTTTTGGCCAGTTCCACCTGCTTCAGTTCCGTCCCTGGTTCCAGATCACCGGAGGCGATCCGGCTCCGGAGAGACTGGCAGATCAGATCCTGGGTGGATTTCTGCAGGGTCACCATGGCCCTCCCTCCTTTCACCGGTTATTTGTCGTCCATTTTCAGGATGGCCATAAAGGCTTCCTGAGGCAGTTCCACGCTGCCCACCTGCTTCATGCGCTTTTTCCCGGCTTTCTGCTTTTCCAGCAGCTTCCGCTTCCGGGTAATGTCCCCGCCGTAGCATTTGGCCAGCACATCCTTCCGGAGGGCGCTGACGTTTTCCCGGGCGATGATCTTGCTGCCGATGGCCGCCTGGATGGGGATTTCGAACAGCTGCCGGGGAATCAGCTTCCGGAGCTTTTCCACCAGGGCACGGCCCCAGTACTGGGCCCGGTCCCGATGGACGATGGCGCTGAGAGCATCCACCGGATCCCCGTTCAGGAGGATATCCACCTTCACCATGTCCGAAGGCCGGTAGCCGCTGAGCTCATAGTCCAGGGAAGCATAGCCCCGGGACACGCTTTTCAGCCGGTCGAAATAGTCGAAGATGATTTCCGACAGGGGCAGGGCATAGTGGATCATTACCCGGGTTTCGTCCAGGTAGGTCATGTTCTGGTATTCTCCCCGCTTTTCCTGGGACAGTTCCATCACCGGCCCCACAAAGTCCTTGGGCACGATGATGGTGGCGTTCACGAAAGGTTCCTCCACATGCTCGATCACTGTGGGGTTGGGGAACTGGGAGGGGTTGTCCACCATTTCGATGTCCCCGTTGGTCTTCACCACTTCGTAGATAACGTTGGGGGCGGTGGTGATCAGGCTCAGGCCGTATTCCCGTTCCAGCCGTTCCTTGATCACGTCCATGTGGAGCAGGCCCAGGAACCCGCACCGGAACCCGAAGCCCAGGGCGGAAGAGGTTTCCGGCTCGAAGGTCAGGGAAGCGTCGTTGAGCTGGAGTTTTTCCAGGGCGTCCCGGAGGTTGTCATAGTCGGAGTTCTCGATGGGATACAGGCCGCAGTACACCATGGGGGTAGCCTTCCGGTACCCTGGCAGAGGCTCTTTGGCCGGCCGGTTGTTGTCGGTGATGGTATCCCCCACCCGGGCGTCCTTGACGGTCTTGATGGCTGCCGCCAGGAAACCCACCTGGCCTTCTCCCAGTTCCGGCACGTTGACCATGGCAGGCTTGAACACCCCCACTTCCGTTACGTCATAGACCTTGCCGGTGGCCATGAGACGGATGGACATGCCCTTTTTCAGGCAGCCGTTCACCACCCGCACATACAGCATGACCCCTTTGTAGGCGTCGAACTTGGAATCGAAGATCAAGGCCTGGAGAGGAGATTCCGGGTCCCCTTTGGGGGCCGGCACCCGGTTCACCACCGCTTCCAGCACCTGGTCCACTCCCAGGCCGGTTTTGGCGGAGCACAGGACACAGTCACTTTTGTCGATGCCCAGGATGTCCTCGATTTCCTTTTCCACCCGGGGCACGTCGGCGCTGGGCAGGTCGATTTTGTTGATCACCGGGATGATCTCCAGATCGTGGTCCATGGCCAGGTACACATTGGCCAGGGTCTGGGCCTCGATGCCCTGGGTGGCGTCGATGACCAGGAGCGCCCCCTCACAGGCCGCCAGGGCCCGGGAAACTTCATAGGTAAAGTCCACATGCCCCGGGGTGTCGATCAGGTTCAGGATGTAGTCGTTCCCGTCCTTGGCCTTGTAGTCCAGCTGGACTGCCTGGTCCTTGATGGTGATGCCCCGTTCCCGTTCCAGGCTCATGGAGTCCAGGATCTGGTCCTCCATTTCCCGTTTGGACAGGGTCCCGGTCATTTCAATAAGCCGGTCGGCCAGGGTGGATTTGCCGTGGTCGATATGGGCGATAATGGAAAAATTTCGAATATGATCACGTTTTGCCATGGATTCTCTCACTTTCTGTCAACGCCTGAAAAACAGGCGGAGATGTTTCAATACTTTATTATACCATGTATGGGGAGGCCCTTCCACACGCAACAAAAAAGGCCGGCAACCGAAGTTGTCAGCCTTCCTGCTGTTCAGCCTTATTTTACTGCGTTGACTTTCTTAGCTAAACGGGATTTCTTGCGGGCTGCGGCTTTTTTGTTCACCGTGCCTTTCCGAGCAGCTTTATCTAATAAGCTCGCTGCTACTTTCAAAGTGGCCTGGGCCTCTTCTTTGGATCCTGCAGCAGCAAAAGCTTCAACCTTGCGTGCGGTGCTGCGGATTTCAGCTTTCACCGGGCCATTGGCAGCGCGCCGTTCGGCATCAGTCTTGACACTACGAATGGAAGACTTAATATTCGGCATGTTCTCACCTCCACCAATAAGCTTTACCAAAATATAATATCATGGATGCTCCCTTTGTGCAAGGGATTTTTCCATTTATTTCTCAATCTTTCTGTTCAGCCCTTCCGGCCAGCGGATTCTTCCTCCATGGCCAAAAGGCTCTGGGCATTCCGGGCGTCCTTCCGGAGCTGTTCCTGGAGCCGGTCCAGGTCAGGGAATTTTTCTTCTCCCCGGAGCCGGGCCACCAGCTGGACCAGCACCTCCCGGCCGTAGAGATCCCCTTCGAACCGGAACAGATGGGCTTCCAGGCGGGCTTCCTGGTTGGCAAAGGTGGGATTGTCCCCCACGTTCACCATGGCGTCATACCATTGCCCTGCCACCAGTACCCGGCCGGCGTACACCCCGAAGGCAGGCACGGCAAAATGCTGGCCCAGGATCTTCAGGTTGGCCGTAGGGAACCCCAGCAGCCGTCCCCGGTGATCTCCGGGCACCACCTGGCCCCGGATGGCATAAGGCCGTCCCAGCATCTGGGCCGCCAGTTCCACCCGGCCTTCGGCGATGGCCTTCCGGATGTTGGTGCTGCTCACCACCAGCCCATCCTGCTTCAGCAGGGGCCGGGACAGGATGGTGAGCCCGAACCGGCTGTGTTCCGTCTTTAAAAGGCGGACGTTCCCCTTGCCTCCGGCACCGAAGCTGAAATTGTCCCCGATGCCCACAGCCTTCACCCCGCAGTCCACCAGCATCTGGAGGAACGCGTCGGCACTCATGGCCGCCAGTTCCCGGGTAAAGGGGATGTTCACCAGGATGTCCACCCCCAGTTCCACCATGAGCTTTTCCTTGGCGGGATTGTCCAGCAGCCGGGGCGGTTCCAGCTCCGGCTTCAGGCTGGCCAGGGGATGGGTGCTGAAGGTAAAGACCATCAGCTGGAGATGGTGCTCCCGGGCATAGAGCCGGGTGGTCCCGATCACCTCCTGGTGGCCCCGGTGGACCCCGTCAAAGGTCCCCAGTGCCGCCGCAGAAGGCAGCAGATGGGCGCTGTGCAGTTCGTCCAGCGATGTAATCAGTTTCATGTTCTATCTTCCGTCCTTGTTTCCACGTCAGGGATGTGGATGATCTTGTGGGGCCGGAGCCGGCCGTCCACAGCTTTGGCCAGGCCCACCAGGAGCCCCTCCCGGGTCCACAGCTGGTACAGGGTACCGTCCTGGATCCCGGGCAGGGTGGTGGCCACCCCCTGGGCGATCCGCCGGCCCTGGAGGTTGTTCACCACCAGTTTGGGGAAAGACGCCAGTACCGTTTCCACCCCGGTACAGCACCCTTCCGGGTCGGCGGCGATCTCTTCCAGGGTATGGGACTCTTCCAGGGTAAACACCCCGGCCTTCCGCCGGAGCAGGAAGCTCATGGTCCCCTTCATCCCCAGCTTTTCCGCCAGATCCTCACAGAGGGTCCGGATGAAGGTGCCCTTGGAACAGGTCACGTCGAACACCAGGGTGTCCCCGGTATAGTCCACCTTTTCCAGTTCATAGAGGGTAATGGGCCGGGGCTCCCGCTTCACTTCGATGCCCTGCCGGGCCAGCTTGTACAGCTTGGTGCCCCCTACGCTGATGGCGGAATACATGGGCGGGATCTGGGTCCCCTCTCCCCGGAAGGAAGCCAGGGCTGCTTCGATTTCCTCATCCGTCAGCGGACGCACGGGACTTTGGGCAATGACCTTCCCTTCCGTATCCCCGGTATCGGTCTGGAACCCGAAGGTCAGTTCCGCCCGGTAGCTTTTTTCCTCATGGGCCGCATATTCCAGGAACCGGGTGGCAATGCCGGTAAACACCGGCAGTACCCCGGCAGCCAGAGGATCCAGGGTGCCCCCGTGGCCGATTTTCTTCATGTTGAGGATTTTCCGCAGGGCCCCCACCACATCATGGCTGGTCATGCCCGGTGGTTTGAGTACGTTGAAAATCCCGTCCATCACAGTTCCTCCAGGGCCTTTTCCAGGGCTTCCAGGAGAGCCTTCTTGGCTTCTTCCAGAGGCAGCCCGATGGTGCAGCCGGCGGCTTTGGGGTGTCCCCCGCCGTTGAAGGCCACCGCCACCTTGCTCACATCCACCTGTTTGGACCGCATGCTCACCCGGGTGGACCGGGGTTCCACCTGCTTGAACAGCACTGCCACATCCACCCCGGCAATGTACCGGGGATGGTAGATGAAGCTTTCGGTGGAAACGGTCTTGTCATAAAGGGCCAGGGGCACCTCCAGGGTGGCGATCTTCCCTCCTGCATAGAAGCTCAGGCTGGGCAGTACCTTGGCCAGCAGCTCCACGGAATTCCGGGCCTTCAGTTCCAGCTGGTCGGAAATCTCGTTGGGCTTCACCCCCAGGGCCAAAAGGTCCGCCCCCACCCGCATGCAGCGGGGAGTGGTGTTGGCGTACTTGAAATAGCCGCAGTCGGTGACAATGGCCGTATACAGGTCCGTGGCCAGTTCCTGGTCCACAGGCACCCCGTTCTCTTCCAGCATCAGATACATGATCTCCCCGGTGGCCGCCGCCTGGTCATCCAGCAGCAGATAATCCGCATACCGGGTGTTGGACACGTGATGGTCGATGTTCAGGATCGGCGCGGAAAGGCATTCTTCCGCCTCCCCCATCCGGTCCTTGGAAGAAGCATCCACCACCACCGTCAGGTCGCAATGGATCTTCTCCCCCTGTTTGGGCTGTTCATAGGCATCCAGTCCGGGCAGGAACTGGTACACCGCCGGCAGGATATCATCCACCAGCAGCCGCACCTTTTTCCCAGCCTGGCGCAGGGCCCGGGCCAGGCCCAGGGTGGAACCCAGGGTATCCCCGTCAGGCCCCACATGGCTCACCAGCACCAGGTCCTGGACGCTCATGAGCAGCTGCCAGGTTTCTTTCAGATCCAGTGCCTTACTCATGATGCTCTTCTTTCTTCAGCTCATGAAGGATGGATTCAATATGGGCGCTGTATTCCATGGAGGTATCCTTGTGGAAGCTGAGCACCGGAGCCACCCGCAGATCGATCCGCCGGGCGATTTCCCGACGGAAGAAGCCCAGGGCGGACTGGAGGCCCTTCCAGGCTGCCGCCTGCTGTTCCTCGCTGCCGTAGAGGCTTACATAGATCTTGGCGTAGCTCAGGTCGTTGCTCACTTCCACACCGGTAATGGTAACGAACTTCACCCGGGGATCCTTTACGTCCCGGATCAGCATGTTGCTCATTTCCTGCTTGATCAGCGCCTGGAGTTTTTCCGCACGAAGTTTGGACATGGTCCCTCCTTATTCTGCCGCCACTTCTTCCATGGTGTAGACTTCCAGCTGGTCGCCCACCTTGATATCCCGGTAGTCGGCCAGGGTCAGCCCGCATTCGAAGTTGGCCGCCACTTCCTTCACATCGTCCTTGAACCGGCGCAGGGAATCCAGTTCCCCTTCGTGGATCACGATGCCGTCCCGGACCAGCCGCACTTTGGCAGACCGGGTGATCTTCCCGTCCTTCACATAGGCACCGGCAATCAGCATCTTGTTGATGGGGATCACCTGCCGGATTTCCACATGGCCGATGATCTTTTCCTTGAATTTGGGAGCCAGCATCCCCTTGATGGCGGCTTCCACATCGTTCAGGGCATCGTAGATGACCCGGTAGGTGCGGATGTCCACCTTTTCCTGTTCGGCGGTCTTCCGGGCATTGGCATCCGGACGGACGTTGAAGCCGATGATCAGGGCGTTGGCGGCGGAAGCCAGCATCACGTCGGATTCGTTGATGGCCCCTACCCCGGAATGGACGATGACCACTTTCACTTCATCGTTCTTGATCTTGGTGAGTGCCTGTTCCAGGGCCTGGATGGTGCCCTGTACGTCGGCCTTCACCACAATGTTCAGGTCCTTCAGTTCCCCTTCCTGGATCCGGTTGAAAATATCGTCCAGGGAAACCTTGGCCTTCTTCTGTTCTTCCATCTTCTGCTTGGCCAGGCGTTTTTCCGCCACGGTCCGGGCCACATGTTCGTCGCAGGCGTCCATGATGTCCCCGGCTTCCGGCACGTCATTGAGCCCCAGCACTTCCACAGGGGTGGAAGGCAGTGCCTTCTTCACCTTTTCGCCCCGGTCGTTGACCATGGCACGGACCTTCCCGTAGCAGGTGCCGGCCAGGATGGAATCCCCGATGTGCAGGGTCCCCCGGTCGATGAGCACGGAGGCCACAGGCCCTCTGCCCTTGTCCAGTTTGGCTTCGATGATGGTGCCGTGGGCAGGCAGGTTGGGGTTGGCTTTCAGATCCTGCATTTCAGCCACCAGCAGGATCATTTCCAGCAGGTCGGAGATACCGGTCTTCTGCCGGGCAGATACGGGAACCATGATGGTGTCCCCGCCCCAGGCTTCCGGGATCAGTCCGTGTTCGGACAGCTGCTGCATGACGAAGTCCGGGTTGGCCCCTTCCTTGTCGATTTTGTTGATGGCCACGATAATAGGCACCTTGGCGGCCTTGGCATGGTTGATGGCTTCGATGGTCTGGGGCATTACCCCGTCGTCAGCGGCCACCACCAGCACGGCGATATCCGTCACCTGGGCCCCACGGGCACGCATGGCGGTAAAGGCTTCGTGGCCGGGAGTATCCAGGAACACAATGGGCTTGCCCTGGCACACCACCCGGTAAGCACCGATGTGCTGGGTGATCCCGCCGGCTTCCCGAGCGGTTACGTTGGTTTTCCGGATGGCATCCAGAAGGGAGGTCTTGCCGTGGTCCACGTGGCCCATAACCGTCACCACAGGGGGACGGGGCACCCGCAGAGCCGGGTCGTCTTCCACTTCCGGCACTTCCGTGGGATCCGCTTCAGGAGGCGGTTCCTTGATTTCGCAGTTGAAGTCCATGCCCACCAGTTCGGCGGTTTCATGGTCGATTTCCTGGTTGATGGTGACCATCTTGCCCAGCATGAACAGCTTTTTGATCACTTCGTTCACGTCCCGGCACAGGAGCTTGGCGAAATCCTTCACGCTGATGCTTTCCCCCACTTCCACGCTGGTGGGACGGACCACTTCGGTCTTTCTTGCAGGAGCAGCGTTCCGGTTGTTGTTATTGTTGTTTTTGTGTTTATGGTTTTTCATCATATGATCAGCACTGCGGGTAGGACGGTCCTCCCGGGTGGCGTAAGAGCCCTTGATTTTCTCCCGTTTTTCCTGATGGTTGTGGCTGCCGTTCCGTTTGCCCATATCCTTGCCGGCATGGGCGCTGTTGCCGTTGATGGGGGCACCGGCTTTCCCGCCCCGGTTGTTCTGGGGCTTGTTCCGGTTGTTGTTCCCATTGTTTCCGTTCCGGTTCTGGCCGTTGTTCCGGTCGTTGTGGCTGAACCGGCTGTTCCCGCTGCCGTTCCCGTTCCGGTTCTGGCCATTCTGGGGACGGTCGTTCCGGCGGCCGTTGTCCCGGTTCTGGTTCTGGCCGTTCTGGGGACGGTCGTTTCTCCGGTCGTTCCGGTTCTGGCCATGGTTCCGGTCGTTGGACCGGTTTTCCGGACGGCTGTCGTTTCTCCGGTCATTCCGGTCGTTCCGGCCTTCCGGACGCTGGCTGTTCCGGTTCTGTTCCTTCTGCTGGGCCTGGGCCGCATGATGGGCCTGGATGGCTGCTTTGCCCACTGCCACATCGCTCTTTACCTGGGCCACTTTGGCCGCTACCGGAGCCGCTGCCTGGGTCACTTTTTCCTGGACCTTCTGGGCAGCCGCCTTCACGGCACCCTGGTTGTTCTTCAGGCCCTTGACGATCATGTCCCGGACCCCGGCTTCCACCGTGCTCATGTGGTTCTTCACCGTGATTTTATGGTCAGCCAGGAACCCCAGTACCTTTTTGTTGTCCAGGTTCAATTCTTTGGCGATCTCATAGATTCTGTATTTTGTCATCCGCACACCTCCATAGTCAAAAGCCCATCATCTTCCGGAAGTTGTCATCCATCAGGACCACAGCCGCCCGGGGCGCTTTTCCGATGGCGGCACCCAGCCGGGCACGGTCCAGGATCTTCCCGTAAGGGATCTTCCCGGCATCGCACCAGCGCTGGATCTTCTCCACCGTACGGGGCGAGGCATCAGCGGCAATCAGCACGTAACGGGCACGGCCTTTTTTCAGCGTGTCCCATACGCCCTGATCGCCGGATGCCAGCTTCCCGGCCTTCTGCGCCAGACTCAGGGCAAAGCAGAGCTGTTCATCCGTTTTCATGGGTGAGCTCCGCCAGCAATGCTTCCTTCGTTTCCGGAGAAACCTTCACCTGCAGGGCTCTTTCCAGGGCTTTGCTCTGGAAGGCCTTTTCGATACAGGAAGCCTGGGGGCACACATAGGCACCCCGGCCCGGTTTCTTCCCGGAACGGTCCAGGCTCACGGCTCCTTCCGGAGACCGGACGATCCGGACCATTTCCTTCTTATTGTGGATTTCCCCGCAGCCGATGCAGGTCCGCTGGGGAATCTTCTTTACTTTCATGCGTCCTCACCACTTTCCTCAGGGGCTTCCTGAGCCTGGGCAGCTTCTGCAGCAGCCGCCTGGGATTCGCTCTTGATGTCGATCTTCCAGCCGGTGAGTTTGGCGGCCAGACGGGCGTTCTGCCCTTCCTTGCCGATGGCCAGGGACAGCTGGTAGTCAGGGACCACCACCCGGCAGATCTTTTCGTCCTTGTCCGCCCGGGCGGAAACCACCTTGGAGGGGGACAGGGCGTTGGCCACATATTCTTCCGGATCTTCACTGTATTTCACAATGTCGATCTTTTCTCCCCGGAGTTCGTCCACAATGGCCCGTACCCGCATGCCCTTGGGTCCCACACAGGCCCCTACCGGATCCACGCTGGGATTGGTGCTGTGGACGGCGATCTTGCTGCGCATCCCCGGTTCCCGGGCCACACTGTCGATGACCACGGTGCCATCCTGGATTTCGGACACTTCCAGTTCGAACAGCCGCTTCAGGAGGCCGGGATGGGTCCGGGACAGGATGATCTGGGGACCCTTGGTGGTCTTCTTCACTTCCACCACATAGCATTTCAGCCGCTGATGGTAGTCGTAGGTTTCATGAGGGATCTGTTCGTTGGGCAGCAGCAGGCCTTCCGCCGTGCCCAGGTCGATGAACACATTGTGGCCTTCGATCCGCTGGACGGTACCGGTGACAATGTCGTTTTCCCGGTCAGAATACCGTTCGTACACCATCCCCCGTTCCGCTTCCCGGATCCGCTGGACGATCACCTGCTTGGCGTTCTGGGCGGCGATCCGGCCGAAGTTCTTGGGGGTCACTTCCGTTTCCAGGATATCCCCGGCCTGGTAGTGGGGATTCAGCTTCTGGGCGTCTTCCAGGCTGATTTCCGTAGTGGGATCCGTGACTTCCTCCACAATGTTCTTCCGGGCATAGACATGGATCTCCCCGGTTTCTTTATGCATGGAAACCCGTACATTCTGGGCAGAACCGTAGTTTTTCTTGTAAGCGGTAATCAGGGCTTCCTCCACTGCACTGTACAGTACGTCGGGAGAAATGCTTTTCTCCTTGGCCAGGAGCGCAATGGCTTTCACGAAATCCGCATTCACTTCAAAATTCCTCCTTAACAGTTGTATCCTTTAAAAATCGATATGGGGCCGGACCGAAGCGATCAGCTTCCGGTCGATGGCCAGTTCTTTCTTTTTGGCGTCTTCCAGCACCAGCTTTTCGGCGTCGTGGCTTTTCAGCACCGCCGTCAGCTGCTTCTTCCCTTCATAAGGAGCAAAGAAGGCCAGGTCCACTTTCTTGCCATAGTGGGCTTCCAGGTCCTTGTCCTTTTTCAGGGGCCGGTCGATCCCCGGAGAAGAGACTTCCAGGTAATACTTCTCCTTGATGAAGTCCTCCTCGTCCAGCTTCTTGGCCAGAGCATTGCTGACCGCCGAGCAGTCATCGATGTCGATGCCGCCCTCTTTGTCGATGAAGACCCGCAGGAACCAGTCCCGTTCCCGCACGTACTCCACATCCACCAGTTCCAGACCGGCCGCCTCCACAATGGGAGAGACCAGTTCCGTCACCCGTTCGGTGATTTTCTTTTTGTCCATTCAGGCACCTCTGCTTTTTTCTTCCTAGTAAACGAAAGAGCGGGTATCGAATACCCACTCTCTAAGGTCTGCCTCAGTTTTCTTATTTATTATAGCACCCCACGGGGAAAATGGCAACAAGCCCGATGAAACCGGGTATGTGTCAACGGTCGGCGGCCCTCCGGGCAACCCCCTTCCCTGCACACAAGAAGGCCCCAGATGCGCATTCTAGATTTCCTCCAGGCGCACGAGATGGGTCCAGATGCGTTGTCCCCGACTTCTTCCCTGCACACAAGAAGGCCCCAGATGCGCGAAAACACCCCACCTTTCGACCTTTTCCCTGGGCGTCAGAGTGGGTCAGATGCGCGAAAGGCGGAATTTGGAAGTTGGGCATAGTACAAAGTGGTACATGCCCGGCTTCCAAATTCCGCCTGACAAAGCAGATGGCCCGCTATGGCGCCCAGGGGTTATGCGTCAGCCCCACAAAGCCAATCCAGCTATAACCCCCACCACCATCCCCGCCCCCACATCAGTGGGATAGTGCACCCCGGCCAGCACCCGCACCAGGGCACTGATAAGGCTCACCAGGAGGAAAGCTGCCCCCACCGGCGGGTGAAAGTACAGATACGTCATGGCGATGATGGTGGAGGAAAACACATGGCGGCTGGGGAAGGATTCCCCCTGTTTGTTCCGAGGGATCAGGGGGGTAATGGGCCAGGCCTCATAGGGCCGGGGCCGGTTGATCCTGCTGCGGACCAGGGTAAGGAGCAGGAAAGAAATGGCCGGGATCCAGAAGGCCTTCCGGAGGCCGGGGCTGGCCATTCCCCCCTGGGTATAGAGCTGCCACAGGAGCAGAGGATAGGCGATGTACATCAGCACCACCAGAGCCCCGTTCAGAAGAAAAAGCCCCCGGACAGCCCAGGGCCGGCCCCGGAAAGGCCGGGTCAGCCGGGCATAGGTACGGTCATAATGGCGTTCGAAGTGCATGGGGATTCCTTTCTGTAAAAAAGGAGCTGTTGCGCATGCAACAGCTCCTTTTACTTCATTTGGAGGCGACGCCCAGAATCGAACTGGGGATAAAGGTTTTGCAGACCTCTGCCTTACCGCTTGGCTACGTCGCCATAAAAAATTGGAGCGGAAAACGAGATTCGAACTCGCGACCCCCACCTTGGCAAGGTGATGCTCTACCACTGAGCTACTTCCGCTTGAAGAAATGGTGCCTCAGCGCAGAATCGAACTGCGGACACAAGGATTTTCAGTCCTTTGCTCTACCAACTGAGCTACCGAGGCATTGGCGACCCAGGACGGACTCGAACCGACGATCTCCGCCGTGACAGGGCGGCATTCTAACCAACTGAACTACTGGGCCGTTGCGGCGTCTTCTTCAAGCGCCGACTTGTATAGTATACGAGAGAAGGAGAAAAAAGTCAAGGACTTTTTTCTCCTTCTCCGGTCAAATGGTATGATCCGCCTGGTCCACCTTTTTCAGGGTTTCTTCCAGGTGTTCTTTCAGTTTGCCTTCCAGCTCCTTGAGATTTTTGCTGTCAAAATCCATGGAGGCGTGGAATACGGAGTTGATCTTCACTTCCCCGAAGAACTGGTCCCGCAGCCGGTTGTACATGATGATCAGCTGGTCCATCCGGTCGAAGTTGGAATAGTCGATCATGATGATGGACCCGTTGATGTGCTCGATGGCGTTGGCGGGTTTGATGTACAGTTCAAAGGGGCCGATCTTTTCCGGCAGATGGTTCCCGTAGTCCCAGGCAAGGATTCCGTGTTCCGCCACCTGCTCTCCCAGGTTCACGCTGGTGGGGGCTTCCATGCTGTGGAGGATCCCGGGCAGGTAGGCCTGGACGTTTTTGGCGAACACATCCTTGTCCTTGTAGATGAACCGGATGTCCCGGTAGGAATTCATCCCCATGGTGTGGACCACGATATAGTCGAAGGTCTCGGAAGTGTAGATGATATCCAGCTTGGCCCGGAGTTCCGGAGCTTCATACCGGCAGATGGTGAGCACCTGGCCGTCGATGGTGTCCACCAGTTTCTTGGTGAACTTCCCCACCTGGTCCGGCAGCCCTTTGATGAAATCCCACTGACGGGTCTCCTGCTGGATCTCTTCAATCGGTTTGTACCCCATGGCCGGTTACGCCTTCTTTTCAGCAGCTCTGGCGGCGTCCTGGGCCAGGAGTTTTTCCAGCCGGCCGCAGCTCATTTTCCCTTCGTGGCAGACCCGGTCGCTTTCACAGGTGGGGCCGGCCTTTTCAAAGAGGATGGGAGCCACTTCCTTCACCTGCCGGAGCATTTCCCAGGCCAGGGCCCGGATCTCCCACTGGGCCCTGGCGCAGCACCGGAGCTGGAAGAAATGGAGCAGGCTCCGGGCGTTCATGGTGACCACGATCTTGGTTTCCGCCGCGTTGGGCAGGATGTACCGGGCATCTTCCGCCGGCACCCCTGCCTCCGTCCATTTGTTGTACAGGTCCTGGATCCGGCTGCACAGGTCCTCAAATTCCTTCTTGCATTCCGGCCGGGCTGCCAGGGTAGGCGGCAGGATGGTCTCGAAATCGTGTTCCTTCACATACCGCTGGCTCTGCTGGCTGTAGGAAGCGATCCGGTGGCGCACCAGCTGATGGGTCAGCACCCGGGACACCCCTTCGATGGCAAAGGTGAAGCTTACATGCTCAAAGGTAGAAGTGTGCCCCATCTGGCCCAGCCGGCGCACCAGGCTGGCCACTTCCTGGTCGGTCATCTTGGTTTCCAGTTCCGCCGCCCCGATGGGAGAATAGCAGAGCCGGGCGCTCATGGCCACGGTCCGGTCCGGTTCGGGAGTATAGCGGAGCAGTTTTACATGCATCATTTCTTTTTCTGTTTCCTTTCGTCCTCCATGGCCTGGCGGATCAACTCAAAGGACCGGTCCATCAGTTCCTGGAGCCGGTCCTTCCGGTCCGTCAGGTACAGGTAGCCCATAAGAGCCTCGAAAGCCGTGCCCTGGCGGTATTCCCGGACACTGGCACTTTTGGGCACCGTGCTTTTGGTGTTCCGGCCCCGCCGGGCGATCTGGGCTTCCTCTTCCGTCAGGATCCCGGCTTCTTCCATGTCATCCATGGCTTTGGCCTGCATCACCGCGGATACCATCCGGCTGGCCAGGTCGTGGAGCACCTGCACATGGCTGCTTACAGGCAGCAGCCGCATCCTCACATACAGGGAAAACACCGCATCCCCGATATAGGCCAGTTCCACCGGGTGGATCAGCCGGGGTTCCGGCAGGGTCTGCGGGGTACCGCAGGTATGCAGCACATGGTCCAGGAGCCGCTGATACTGTTCGTATCTCACTTTCTCTTCCACCGTACGCCCTGGGGCGTGTCTTCCAGGATGATCCCCTTGGCGGCCAGTTCGTCACGGATGGCATCGGCTTTGGCAAAATCCCGGGCTTTCCGGGCAGCCTGCCGTTCTTCGATCTTGGCGGCAATTTCCGCTTCCTCGTTGCTCACCGCGCCCCCTTCGCTGTTGGCGGCCGGTTCACTTTCCAGGATCCCGATGACCCCGGTCATTTCCTTCCAGGCCTTGTCCATCTGTTCCACCAGTTTGCCGTCAGGCTTCTTGGCGCCGCTGAGGATGGCGTTGTGGTACACGTTGATCTCCTTGGCCAGGGCGAACAGATAGCTGATGGCCAGAGAGGTGTTGAAGTCGTCGCTCATGGCGTCGAAGAACCCCTGGCGCAGTTCCGCCACTTTGTCCCGGAGAGCCAGGCTTTCGGCGTCCGGTCCCACGGTGATCACCTGCTGGATCTCCCGCAGGTTGTTCTGGGCCGTGCGCAGCCGTTCCAGGCTCCGTCCCGCTTCCGCCAGCCGTTCCTGGCTGAAGTCCAGAGGACTCCGGTAGTGGGTGTTCAGGATGAAATACCGGATGGTTTCCGGTTCGTATTCTTTCAGCAGATCATACACGGTCTTGAAGTTGCCCAGGGATTTGGACATCTTTTCTTCGTTGATGGTGATGAATCCGTTGTGGACCCAGTACCGGACGAAGGGATGGACCCCGGTGGCTCCTTCGCTCTGGGCAATTTCATTTTCGTGGTGAGGGAAGATCAGGTCGCTGCCGCCCCCATGGAAGTCCAGGGTGTTACCCAGGTACTTGGTGCTCATGGTGGAGCATTCAATGTGCCAGCCCGGCCGGCCTTTGCCCCAGGGGCTGTCCCAGGAGGGTTCTCCCGGTTTGGCGGATTTCCACAGGGCGAAATCCATGGGGTTCTCTTTCCGTTCGTCCACGTCCACCCGGGCGCCGGCCATCATGTCTTCCAGCTTCCGGCCGGACAGTTCCCCATAATGGGCGAACTTTTCCACCCGGTAGTACACGTCCCCATCCACCACATAGCCGTAGCCATGGTCGATCAGCTGCTGGACCGTGTGGATGATGTCAGGGATGTGTTCGGAAACCCGGGGATAGATATGGGCCCGCTTCACATGGAGCTTGTCCATCACTTCGAAATAGGCTTTGATGTACCGGTTGGCGATCACGTCCCAGGTGACCCCTTCTTCATTGGCAGCCCGGATGATCTTGTCGTCCACGTCGGTGAAGTTCTGGACATAGGTCACATCGTACCCTTCATGGTCCAAAAACCGGCGGATGGTATCCCACACCACAAAGGGCCGGGCGTTGCCGATATGGGGATGGTTGTAGGGAGTGACCCCGCACACATAGATTCCCACCTTCCCGGGATGGAGAGGCACGAACTCCTCTTTCTGCCGGGTCATGTCATTATATACACGGATGCTCATAGAAAGCTCCTTTCCTTACAGGTTCACGCCGGCTTTGGCCAGGCTGCCCCGGATCCGGGCGGCCGCACGGTCTTTGCCCAGGAGGGGAATCATTTCCGCCAGTTCCGGTCCGTGCTGGTTCCCGGTGAGGGCCACCCGTACGGGCATGAACACTTTCTTGCCCCCCAGTTTGGTTTCCTTCTGGACGGCTTTGAACAGGGCCTTGGTGCTGGCATGGTCCAGATTTTCTGCAGCCGCCAGTTTGTCCAGGAACAGGCCCATTACCTGGGGCACCGTTTCTTCCTTCAGTACGGCTTCTGCTTCAGGGGTTTCAAAATCGAATTCATCAGTGAAGTACAAGGCCACTTTTTCCGGGATTTCCTTCCCGAATTCCGCCTGGTCCCGGGCGGTCAGGATGACTTTCTTCAGCCATTCCAGCTTGTCCCCGGTTTCTTCCCCGGTCATGTACCCTGCTTCCTTCATGAAGGGTACGGCAAAAGCCACATAGTCTTCGTCGGACAGCTGGCGCATGTAGTGGGCGTTCAGCCAGTTCAGTTTCTTGATGTCGAACACAGCCGGATTCTTGGCCACATGGTCCAGAGAGAACTGCTGGATCAGTTCTTCCCGGGAGAAGATTTCCTGGTCGGAATTGGGAGCCCAGCCCAGGAGAGCCAGGAAGTTCACAATGGCGTCAGGCAGGTAGCCCATCTGCCGGTACTGGTCCACGGAGGTGGCCCCATGCCGTTTGCTCATCTTCTTGTGGTCCGGTCCCAGGATCAGGGAAATATGGCCGAAAGTGGGTTTTTCGAATCCCAGGGCATCGTACAGAAGCAGCTGCCGGGGCGTGTTGGACAGATGTTCTTCCGCCCGGATCACACAGTTGACCCCCATCAGGGCGTCGTCGATGACCACGGCGTAGTTGTAGGTGGGGATCCCGTCGCTTTTCACGATGACAAAGTCCCCGATGCCGTTGGAATCGAAATGCACATCCCCACGGACTTCATCGTGGACCACAATATCCTGGTCTTCCGGCACCCGGAACCGGATGGTGGGTTTCCGGCCTTCCGCTTCGTAGGCGGCCCGCTGCTCCGGAGTCAGGTTCCGGCATTTTCCCATGTACCGGGGCGTCTTCCCCTGGGCGGTCAGGGCTTCCCGTTCCGCTTCCAGTTCTTCCGGGGTGCAGTAGCAGTAATAAGCCTTGCCTTCTGCCAGCAGCTTGTCGGTGTATTTCTTGTAGATGTCCAGCCGTTCCATCTGCCGGTAGGGGCCGTTGGGGCCTCCCACATCCACCCCTTCATCCCAGTCGATGCCCAGCCATTTCAGGGCCGCTTTGATGTTGGCTTCCCATTCCGGTTTGGACCGGTCCTGGTCGGTGTCTTCGATCCGCAGCAGCATGACCCCGTTTTCCTTCCGGGCCAGCAGCCAGTTGAACAGCGCAGACCGGGCGCCTCCGATGTGGAACGGCCCGGTAGGGCTGGGTGCAAAACGTACTTTCAGTTTCTTTTCCATTGTATCTTCCTCCCAAAGGTTTTTTATCTTGTAAGACTGGCCACGGCTTCGGCAGCAATGCCTTCTCCACGGCCTGTAAAGCCCAGTTTTTCCGTGGTGGTGGCCTTTACGTTCACCGCGTCCCGGGGCAGCCCCAGGTCCGCGATGAGATTCTCCAGCATGGCCGGCTCATAGGGAGCCAGCTTGGGACGCTGGGCGATGATGGTCACATCCACGTTGTTCACCTGCCAGCCGGCTGCCCGGAGCTTCTCCAGCACCGCCGCCAGCAGTTTCCGGCTGTCCGCCCCCAGATAGGCGTCGTCCGTATCCGGGAACAGCCGGCCGATGTCTCCCAGGCCCGCCGCCCCCAGCAGGGCGTCCATCAGGGCATGGAGAGCCACATCCGCGTCAGAATGGCCGTCCAGTCCTTTATCCCAGGGCACAGTGACCCCGCAGAGGATCAGAGGCCGGCCTTCCACCAGCCGGTGCACGTCATACCCGGATCCGATCCGGAATTCCATAGGCTTTCCCTCCCTGCGTTCTGCCAGATCCTGAGCCCAGGCCAGGTCTTCCGGCGTAGTGATCTTCCGGTTGTCATAGTCCCCCATGATGAGGGCCACCTGACCGCCCAGGGCTTCCACCAGGCTGGCATCGTCGGTCACATCCAGCCGGCGTTCCCGGGCCAGGGCGAATCCTTCCCGGAGCAGCTCCGGCCGGAAGATCTGAGGAGTCTGGACCGCCCAGAGACGGCTCCGGTCCAGGGTGTGGTCCACAGAACCGGCGCAGTCATCCACTTTGATGGTATCCTTGCAGGGCACTGCAGCAATGGCCGCCCCGGTTTCCCGGGCTTTGTCCCACACCCGCTGGAACAGTTCCGGCCCGGCAAAGGGACGGGCCCCGTCGTGGACCGCCACCCAGGAGGCATCCTCAGGCAGAGCCGCCAGGGCATGGGCCACAGAATCCTGCCGCTCTTTCCCGCCGGTGACCACCTGCCAGGCAAGGCCGGGGAACTGCCGGTCCTGCCACTCCTGGAGCAGCTGCCGGGCTCCCGTTTCTTCCCCTTTGGCCACAGTGACCAGGGCCAGGGTCAGGCCGGGCACCTGGCTCAGCTGATGCAGGTTCCGGACCAGGATGGGGATTCCCCGGACAGAGGCATAATTTTTATTATACCCCAAACCCAGCCGTTTTCCCATACCTGCGGCGGCAATGATGCAAACCAATTCCTTTTCCATCCCATCATTCCTTATCTTATTTCAGTTTGGCAAAGATCATCCGTCCGGCAGAAGTCTGGAGCACGGAGGTGACCGTCACCGGCACGGTGAAGTTCACGCAGCGCTTGCCCCCTTCCACCACCACCATGGTACCGTCATCCAGGTAGCCGATGGCCTGGCCCGGTTCCTTGCCTTCCTTGGCCAGATAGATCTGGAGCTCTTCTCCCGGCAGTACGGACTGCTTCAGGGCATTGGCCAGGTCGTTGATGTTCAGCACCCGGACCCCCTGGATCTCCGCCACCTTGCTCAGGTTGAAGTCATTGGTGGCCACCATGCCGCCCCGCTCTTTGGCCAGACGGACCAGCTTGGTATCCACTTCTGTAATGTCGTCATAATCCTTGTCGGCGATTTCCACCACCGCGTTTTTGTCCCCCTGGATGGCCCGGACAATGTCCAGCCCTCTCCGGCCCCGGTTCCGTTTCAGGGTATCCCCGGAATCGGCGATCTTCTGGAGCTCTTCCAGGACGAATTTGGGGATCACGATGATCCCTTCCAGGAACCCCAGCCGGATCACATCCAGGATGCGGCCGTCGATCAGAACGCTGGTATCCAACAGTTTATAAGTGCGGGAAGCATTACGGGCACTGGCTTTCCGGGCATTGTCCTTGTTCCGGGCAAACCAGACTCGGTTAAAGAATAAAAGGATATCCTCACGTTTGTTCAACGCCACCTTGGCCCCGATGATGGCCCCCATGATGCTGAAGATCAGGGAGATGTACGGCCCCACAATGGGCAGACGGGAAAAGGCCGTCCCCAAAAGGGTGGCTACCACCAGTCCGGTGATCACCCCGATGGACAGGACAAAAATGTCCCCGGTGGGCAGATCCGCCAGATAGGATGCCAGGATCTCCGAATAATGGAGGGTGGAATGGATCAGGGGCGTGGCGGCAGCCTTGCCGATGTACCCAAAGATCAGGGCCCCGACCACCCCCAGAATCAGGTTCAGAGGCGTCACCCCCAGAAACCCCAGTTTCAGGTAATCCGAAAAAACGAATTCACTGAGAAGAGGCGTGGCGATTTCCATCAGGAAAACCCCCAGGGCAGCAAAGACCAGGATAACGACAAATTTGATGATTTTCTCAACCATAGTTTCACCTCCTTGCGCAACATTTCAAAGTTTATTGTACAATAATACGAAAATAAAGAAAAGAGATTGCAACAGAAATTGGAATAAAGTGTAAAAAAGGAGGTGTGAAAAATTATTTCACACCTCCCGTCAATGGTCAATTGTTAATGGTCAATGGCCTCATGATGAAATTTGCAGGCAAATTTCCAAGCCAGAAAATCACACAAACTGATCCAGCCATTTTTCACTTTTTTCTTCATCCACGCTTTCCACCAGCATGAACTCACTGAGGAGGATCTGCTTGGCGGTGGTCAGGAGCCTGCGTTCCCCGGCGGACAGCTTCTTTTCCGTTTCCTGTACTGCCAGGGTCCGGACCACGTCCGCCACTTCGAAGATGTCCCCGGTCTTCATTTTATCCACGTACATGTTGTACCGGCGGTTCCAGGTGATCCGCTTCATCTTGTTTTCCGGCCGGGCCTTCAGCACGTCTTCCACCTTGGGAAGGATGGCCTTGTTCACAATGGGACGGAGCCCGATTTTATCCACATTGACTTCCGGGATCAGCACCTTCATATCGCTGAGCAGCATCTTCAGCACAAAATAGTTGACCGGATGACCGTCAATCTGTTTCTGCTCCACATTCTTTATCACAGCCGCCCCATGCATGGGGTACAGCACTTTATCGCCCACTGTAAACATTCTGCTACCTCCTTACGTACAGAGTAGATACAATACCAACAACTGTATTTATTGTAGCACGGATGTTGCAAGAAGTCAAATTTTTAGATTATAACACTTATCTTATGGTGATGTCAACGGTTTTTTGAGAAAAAGGGGGTGTTGCACGTTATGTGCAACACCCCGGCCTTATGAGCCGCATAGCGGCTCGGTCTCGAGTCTCGAGCCGAATGAAAAAAATTTGCAGGCAAATTTTTGAACGTGTAAATCGGTACCGTAGGGGCTGCACGCCGGGCAGCCCACCAAATCATCGATTATCTGCGCATTTTGCGGGGCGCCAGGCCTGCGCCCCCTACGGTTATACACAATAAGAAGAACCTGGCCGAAGGAAGCCAGATGCGCCCCTTCTGCCTCTCACATCCCGCTCTCCTCCCGGATCCGCTCCAGCCGGTCATCGGTGGCCGGGTGGTCAGAGAGCATCCTTCCAAAGAATCCCAGTTGGGGATTGTGGTACATGGTATCCAGCTTGGCCAGGCCGCTGTACAGTTCCGGCCCCAGGCCCAGCTGACAGGCGTAGGCGTCGGCGGCATATTCATCCTGCCGGGAACAGTACCGGTTGAACAGGGTGAGAGGCCACCCCAGCAGCCAGTTCCCCAGCCGGAGGATGAAGTTCATCACGATGCAGAAGAACACCAGGATGAACCCCAGCACAGGGATGAACTGGAGCACCGTCAAAAGAGCCAGGAACAGGCTGTAAATCCGGAAACAGGCCCGGTTGGCCGTGGACATGCCCCAGAGCAGCAGCAGTTTCCAGGTGTGTCCCTTCTGCAGGTGGCCCATTTCGTGGGCCAGGATCCCGGACAGCTCCTCCACGGTGAAATACTGGAACATGGGCTCATTGACGATGATGTTGTTGTCACCCAGGGCACAGGCGTTGAAGGATTTTTCCGGATTCACGTACAGATGGAAGGTCTCCCCTTCCAGTCCGCCCCGGCGGATCACCGGCTCCAGAGCCTGTTCCAGCACCTGCCGGTAAGGGCCCTGGGCGGATTTCCACCCGCTGGTGAAAATCATCACCCGCTGAAAAAAGGGCAGCTGCATCAAAAGCCCCGGCACCAGGATCAGTACCGTCATCAGCCACTGCTGCCAGCCGGGGCTGGCATCCAGGGTCCGGAGGGTCTCCGGCGGCAGGAAGAAAGCCGCCAGAAGCAGGAAAAACGGGCTCCACAAAGACAGGAGCAGGTAGTTCACAAAGAAAGAAACGATCATCAAAAGGGCGCTCACCGTGCTCCCTCCTCTTCACATACAGAAGCGGGCCGCCCGGCATGCGGCCCCTACGGGTTCGTGGAAGCCGTCAGGCTCCTGACTGCGTTCATCGGCTCCGTAGGGGTTCCACGCCGGGAAACCCGCCTTAAACCGGTCCGTTATGCGTAAACGATTTTATTTATATTCCTCCGCCAGCTTCTTGAACAGGGGCAGGGACTTTTTGATGGTGTCATAGCTGATGCAGTAGCTGGCCCGGAAATACCCCGGGCAGCCGAAATCCGTACCCGGCACCAGGAGCAGGTCGTACTTTTTGGCCCGTTCGCAGAAGGCGTAGTCGTCCTCTTCCAGGCATTTGGGGAACAGGTAGAAGGCCCCCTGGGGCTTCAGCACTGTGAACCCGGCTTCTTTCAGGCCCTGATACAGCAGCTGTCCGTTCCGTTCATAGGGAGCGATATTGGACGGCTTCCCGGCGCACCGGGCCACCACCAGCTGCCACAGGGAAGGGGCGTTCACATGGCATTCCACCCGGGCTGCCCCGGCAATGGCTCCGAACATTTTGGCAAAATCCGCCACTTCACCGGGCACCACAATATAGCCGATCCGTTCCCCGGGCAGGGAGAAGGATTTGCTGTAGGAATAGCACACCAGGGTGTTCTTGTAGTACAGAGGGATGTAAGGCACCTGGATATCCCCGTAGACGATTTCCCGGTAGGGTTCGTCGGCGATGATGAAAATGGGATGGCCGTATTCCTTTTCCTTCTTTTCCAGCACCGCTGCCAGGTTCCTGATGGTCTCTTCCGAATACACCACACCGCTGGGGTTGTTGGGAGAGTTGACGATGACCCCTTTGGTGTGAGGCGTCACCAGTTTTTCAAAGGCGGCGAAATCGATCTGGAAATCTTCCGTCCGGGCGGGCACCACTTTCAGGCTGGCCCCGGTGGATTCCACAAAGCACCGGTATTCCGGGAAGAACGGGGCAAAAGCGATGAATTCATCCCCCTCTTCCGCCAGGGCCTTGAAGCAGATGGTAATGGCCGCAGCAGCGCCCCCTACCATGAACAGGTTGGCCCCGGTGAAATGGGTGCCGAACCGGCGGTTGATGTCCTGGGCCAGGGTTTCCCGGACTTCCGGTTTCCCGGGGGCCACGGTGTAGCTGTGGATGGCCTGGGGCGGCAGTTCGTTCATGATGTCGATGACCGCTTCCTTGATGTAGTCAGGGGCCGGCACATTGGGGTTCCCCAGGCTGAAGTCGCAGATGTTCTCCGCTCCCACTTCTTTGGCCCGTTTCTGGCCGTATTCAAAAATGGTCCGAATGGTGGATTTTTTCGAACCCAGTTCATACATTTTCTCGTTTACCATAAGATCACCTGTGTTTCTGTGTAGAGTTGGTATTATTATAGCATAAAAAAAGGGACCGTTGCGCAAGCAACAGTCCCTTTCCTCTTCTCAGCCCAACAAAGCCTTTACCATGGCATTCACCCGCTGGCCGGTTGCCTGGCCTTTGGTCCGTGCCATGACGGTGCCCATGACCTTGCCCATATCCTTCATGGATTTGGCTCCGGTCTTTTCAATGGCTTCCGCCACAATGGCCTTCAGTTCGTCATCGCTCAGCTGCTGGGGCAGATACTTCTTCAGCACTTCGATTTCCTGCTGATTTTTCTCCACCACATCAGGACGGTTGGCGTCCTTGACCTCTTTGATGGTATCTTCTCTCTGTTTGACTTCCTTCATGATGACAGCCAGTACAGCGTCATCCTTCAGTTCTGTCTTTTCGTCAATTTCCTTGTTCCGAATGGCAGCCCATACCATACGCAAAACGGCCAGCCGAAGCTTGCCGTTTTCCCGGTCTTTCATGGCCTGTTTCATATCGGTTTGCAGAATCTCTCGTAAAGACATCTTCCACGCCCCCAAATCAAATCAAGTCAATGAAGATTATCTGGATTTGCGTTTTCTAGCAGCTTCAGACTTCTTTTTCCGTCTTACGCTGGGTTTTTCATAGTGTTCGCGTTTTCTTACTTCGGACAGGACGCCCGCTTTCTGCGTAGCCCGTTTGAAACGGCGCAGAGCGCTGTCCAAAGATTCGGTTTTGCCAACTCTGATCTCAGTCATCTATATCCCTCCCTCCACGATCTCTTTCGGGAAGTGTAATTTAACATTAACACCTAGCCATTATACCGTAAAAATGCAGTCTCTGTCAACAGAAAATCTGCCTTTTCTCAGCAGGGAGGCCATCCCAGTTCCTTGCCGCCCAGAATGTGGAAATGGAGGTGCGGGACAGTCTGTCCCCCTTCCACGCCGGTGTTCACCACAATCCGGAAGCCTTTTTCGGCAATGCCCAGTTTCTTAACGATCTCAGGCAGTACCTTCTTCACATGGACCAGGATCTCAGGGGATGCGGTGAGGATATTCTCCGTATGTTCCTTGGGAATCACCAGCACATGGACCGGCGCCCCGGGATTCAGATCGTTGATTACGATCACCTGGTCATCTTCGTAAACCCGTTTGCTGGGGATCTCCCCGGAAACGATTTTGCAGAATACGCAGTCAGTCACAGTCTCACCCCCTGTTCATGGAATATCTTATATTATATCACCCTTCAGCCCGTCCTCAAAGAGCTTTTCCAGGCGAACGGAAGAAATTTTTCCCTTCATGTTTTCCGGGCTGTCCGCATACACCCGTACATACCCGGGAGTGAGCCCTTCCCACAGGCCGTTCTTTTTGTTCCGGCGCTCCCAGAGCACGGTGCTTTCCCGGCCGATCTGTTCCTGCCGGTAAGCCAGGTTCCCTTCCCGGTCCACTTCTTCCAGCCGGTGGACCCGTTCCTGTTTTTCCTGGTTGGAGATCTGGTCCGGCATCACCGCCGCCGGGGTCCCCTTCCGCTGGGAATAGGGGAAGATGTGGATCTTGCTGAACCGGCACTGGCGGATAAAATCCAGGGAGGCCTGGAAATCCTCTTCCGTTTCGCCGGGGAAGCCCACGATCACGTCGGTGGTAATGGCCACATTGGGCACCAGGCTCCGGATCTTCTCCAGCAGCTGGGCGAATTTGGCCGTGTCATAGGGCCGGTGCATCCGTTTCAGGGTGCTGTCGCAGCCTGCCTGGAGGGGCAGATGGAGATGGGCGCACAGCCGGGGCTCTTGGGCCATCAGTTCCAGCAGGGCGTCTTCCACTTCCACGCTTTCCAGGCTCCCCAGCCGCAGCCGGGGCACCTGGGGCTGTGCAGAAAGAGCCGCCTTCACCGCGTCGGACAGATGGGGTCCCCCGGGGATTTCCTTCCCATAGCAGCCCAGATGGATGCCGATCAGGACGATTTCCTTGTACTGTTCCGCCGTCAGCTTGGCCACTTCTTCCCGGATGTTTTCCAGGGACCGGGAGCGGAGATGGCCCCGGGCGTAGGGGATGATGCAGTAGGCGCAGTAC
Source organism: Acidaminococcus sp. (assembly GCF_057597765.1). Classification (NCBI taxonomy): domain Bacteria; kingdom Bacillati; phylum Bacillota; class Negativicutes; order Acidaminococcales; family Acidaminococcaceae; genus Acidaminococcus; species Acidaminococcus sp. The sequence continues at coordinate 73,131 of NZ_DBMBXK010000001.1, forward strand.
TGGTCGCACCCTTCCTGGATCTTCAGGAAGGCCCGGTTCCGGCTGGCGTCCACTGCCGCATCCAGTTCTTCGAATTCCCGTCCCACCGGCAGGTCGTGGACCGCGTTGATGGGGGCTTCTTCCGGGCTTTCTCCCAGCCGTTCCCGGACCAGTTCCACCACCTTGCTCCGGTCCTGGTTCCCGATGATCAGGTCCACCCCGTCGATGTGAACCACTTCGTCAGGAGAAGTCTGGGGATAGCAGCCGGTGACCACAATCAGAGGCTTGGGATCCCGCCGGGCCGCCCGGTGGATGATTTTCCTGCTCTTGCTCTGGCCCATGTTGGTCACCACGCAGGTGTTGATGAGACAGATGTCCGCCGGCTCCTCGAAATCCACGATCTCATAGCCCGCATCCCGGAACAGTTTCTCCATGGAAGCGGTATCCGACTGGTTCACCTTGCATCCCAGTGTATAAAAAGCGATTTTCTTCATGCTGTGTTTTTCTTATCCTCCCAAATTCCCTGTTTCGTACATAATGGCCGTAAGGGTGGCCAGAGCCGCCGTTTCCGTCCGCATGATCCGGGGCCCCAGGCTTACCGAATGCCAGCCCAGTTCCTGGGTCAGGGCGAATTCGTCCTTGGAGATGCCCCCTTCCGGACCGATCAAAAAGGCGATAGAGGCTGCTTCCTTATGGGCCGCCAGCACCTCCCGGATGCCCCGGGTGTCTTCCACTTCATAGGCCACGATCTTCAGTTCCGCCGGACACTGGGTCACAATGTCCCGGAACCTGGCCGGCAGGGCCACCTGGGGAATGATGTCCCGTTTGCTCTGCTTGGCCGCCGCTTCGGCGATTTTCTGCCACCGTTCCTGCTTTTTGGCCGCCTTGGCCGGGTCCACCTTCACCACCGAATGGTCCATGATGGCCGGGCGGATCTCCGTGACCCCCAGTTCGATGGCCTTCTGGATCACCCATTCCATTTTGTCCTGTTTGGGCAGCCCCTGGATCAGGGTCACTTTCACCGAAGGTTCGTGGCTTTTTTCCAGGGTTTCCACCAGAGCCAGGTCCACCCGGTTTTCCCCGAAGCCGGTGATCTTCATCACCGCCGCCACCTGGTCCAGGCTTACGATCTGGAGCTGTTCCCCCAGCTTCATCCGCAGCACATGGGTGATGTGATGGGCGTCCTGGCCGTCGATGGACATGGTTTCCCCGAAATCCCGGGGTACAAAGAACCGGTACACGTCAGCCTTCCTTTCCCATGGTCACGGCACACCAGCCCGCCTTCCGTTTCACATCCAGGAAGGTGAAGCCGTTTTCTCCGGCCGCTTTCTCCACATCCGGCAGCCGTTCCTCGATGATGCCGCTGGCCAGGAACCGGCCGTTCTGCCGCAGCTTCACCGCCACTTCCGGCAGTACCAGGATGATGATGTCCGCAATGATGTTGGCAATGATCAGATCCGCCTGACCCGGGGTGCCGTCCAGCAGGTTCCCCTGGTTTACGGTGATCCGGCTGCTGAGGCCGTTCTGGGCAATGTTCTCTTTGGCCACTTCCACGGCCTTTTCGTCGATGTCCACCGCATGGATGGTCTTGGCCCCCAGAAGAGCCGCCGCCATGGCCAGAATGCCGCTGCCAGTGCCCACGTCGAAGACTTCACAGTCCGGAGTCACCAGTTCTTCCAGCCGCTGGATGCACATGCTGGTGGTGGCGTGGGTGCCGGTGCCGAAGGCCATTCCCGGATCCAGGGCGATGACCTTCTCCTCCCCCTGGGGGGCGTAGGTTTCCCAAGACGGTTTGATCACGATTTTCTTCCCCACCTTGGTGGTGTGGAAATACTGCTTCCAGGTATTGGCCCAGTCCTTTTCGCTGATCTGCCGGAACAGGGTGGGCCCGAACCGGAACTTCCCGATCCGGCCTTCGATGGCCTGGAGGCCCTGTTCAATGGCGTCCAGTTTCTGCTGGAGCTGGTCGTTTTCCGGGTAGTAGGCGGAAACAGTGACCACTTCCGTATTTTCCTGATGGGGAATATCACACAGTTCCCAGGTGGCACTTTCCCGCAGCTGGTTCAGCAGCAGAGGGTCTTCGATTTCCACCCCGTTCCGGGCCCCCACCTCCCGGAGCAGATCCGCCACAGCTTCCACAGCCTCATGGGTAACTTTTATGCTAACTTGCAGCCAAGATTCCATATGTAACGCTCCTTTGTACAGATATCGTATTATTATACCATATTGTGAGGGGGAGAAAAAGTGGGTAAGTGGTTAGGTGGGTAGGTGGGTAGGTGGGTAAGTGATTAGGGAGGTAGGTGATCACGGGGCCGCCTCTCCGGAGCATTGTTCATCGTTCATCGTTGTGGAAGGAACCCGCTGCAGCGGGTTCCTCTGAAGGGAAACGCAGCCCATGGGGCTGCTAACCCACCACCCATGCTGCGCATGGATACCCCCGCCCTTGCAAAGGGCGGATATACGCTCGGGCTGACGCCCATTGCGTTTTTACATCAGAATAGAAAGTTTCTGTACGGGTTCTATGTTTCAAAACAAGGGGCCTTGCGCCCCGCGTTTTTATCCGCCCTTTGCAAGGGCGTAAGCAGGGAGCATCCGCTTCAGCGGATTGCGAGATCGCTTATGCCGTAGCTGGGGACCGTTGCGCTTGCGCAATGGTGGTGGGTTAGCAGCCTCCGGCTGCGTCCTCCTTCAAAAAAATTTGCCTGCAAATTTTTTCCTTCGGCCGCTGACCATTGACCATTGACCGCTGACAGGCCGCTGCATCCACAGCGTGGATGTTGAAGGAAACTCCGTTATACACCAGCCGGTAGGTCCCTTCCCCACCCGGCAGGGTCAGGGTGGTGGTGTATTCCCGGTGCTGGGTCATTTCTTGATCCGGTTCCGGCAACCGCATGCCGCTGGGAGTGATTTCCACCTTCTCCGGCATGCTTTCCACGTCGAAGGTGCCGTAGTTGGTCACCTTACCGTCCAGCACTTTAAAGAAGGGGATGGATTTCTTTTCCCGGTACCAGGTCCGGCCGCCGTTATCATGGTCTTCCGCCCCTCTGAATTCCCGGATGGAAGGTTCGTCCACCGTCCCCTTCCCTTCCGGAATGGGGATGGGTCTGTCCGGCGTGATATTTTGTATATCCATAGTCTTTATTAAGTTTTTTATTTGGTTTATCATTCCAGAGAAGAGTCCATACATGAAAAAAAATGGCTGCTGTACGTGTATTGACACGTACAGCAGCCATTTTTTCTTTACTTGAACAGATCTTTGATTTTGTTCAGGAAACTTTTTTCTTCCGGATTGATGGTGCTTCCGCTGGCATCGCCGAACTTCCGCAGGGCCTCTTTCTGGGCCTCGCTGAGCCCGGTGGGGATCACCACTTTGATCCGGACCATCTGGTCGCCCTTCTGACCCGACCGCAGGGATACGATCCCTTTCCCTTTGAGACGCAGGATCTTGTTGGGCTGGGTCCCTTCCGGGATCTTCACCTTCACCTGGCCGTACAGGGTGGGCACCTCGATCTCCGCCCCCAGGGTAGCCTGGACGATGTTGATGGGCACTTCGCAGGTTACGGTGGTGCCGTCCCGTTCAAAGAACTTGTGGGGCTTCACGTACAGGTATACGTACAGGTCCCCGGGACGTCCGCCCCGGAGCCCGGCTTCCCCTTCGCCGGCCACCCGCAGGCGGGAACCATTGTCCACGCCGGCAGGGATCTTCACCGTCAGCATCCGTTTCTTCTTCACCCGGCCTGTGCCATGGCAGTCCTTGCAGGGATTGGTGACAATCTTCCCGGTACCATGACATTTGGGACAGGTCCGGACGTTGACCACCTGGCCAAAGAGAGAATTCTGGGTAACCCGGATCTCCCCTGTACCATGGCAGTCCGGACAGGTTTCCGGCGTGCTGCCGGGAGCCGCCCCGGAACCGTGACAGGTTTCACATTCCTCTTCCCGGTTCAGGCGGATTTTCTTCTCCGTGCCAAAAGCGGCCTCTTCAAAGGTGATCTGCAGGTCCATCCGCAGGTCGGACCCCTGCCGGGGGCCATTGTCGGCCCGCCGGCCGGAACCGCCCCGTCCGGCACCTCCAAAGAACATGTTGAAGATGTCGTCCATGCCTTCTCCGCCGCCGAAACCTCCAAAGCCCTGGAACCCGCCGCCGAAGGGGTTGCCGGCACCAGCGCCGGGTCCTCCTCCGTTCTGGAAAGCGGCATGGCCGTACTGGTCATAGGCCGCTCTCTTCTGGGGGTCGCTGAGGACACTGTAGGCTTCGTTGGCCTCTTTGAATTTGTCCGCTGCTTCCGGATTGTCTTTGTTCAGGTCGGGGTGATACTTCCGGGCCAGTTTGTGGTAGGCCTTTTTCAGCTCATCGGCTGTGGCGTTTTTGGAAACGCCCAGCACTTCATAGTAGTCTCTCTTCTCTGCCATCCGTATCTCCCTCTAGGAAAGCTTATTTCTTGTCGTCGTCAACGACTTCCGCATCCACTACATCGTCGTCGGCTTTCTTGCTTTCGGTCCCTCCGTTGGCGCCTGCACCGGCGTTGGTGTTGGCATTGGCACCGGCAGCACCCTGGGCAGCGCCCTGGTTCTGCTTGTACAGTTCAGCGCTCAGTTCATACAGAGGTTTCTGCAGGGCTTCGGTATCGGCTTTGATCTTGTCGGTATCGTCGCCTTTCATGGTTTCTTTCAGGGCGGCGATGGCGTCCTGGACCTTCTTGATCAGGTCGTCATGGCCTTTGCCGTTCATGTCCTTCACGGTCTTTTCAGCCTGGTAGATCAGGGTATCTGCCTGGTTCTTGGCTTCTACGGCTTCCTTCCGCTTCTTGTCGGCGGCTTCGTTGGCCTGGGCTTCCTTCACCATCTTGTCCACTTCTTCCTTGCTCAGGCTGCCGGAAGAGGTAATGGTGATCTTCTGTTCCTTGCCGGTACCCAGATCCTTGGCGCTTACGTTTACGATACCGTTGGCATCGATATCGAAGGCCACTTCGATCTGAGGCACTCCCCGGGGAGCTGCCGGAATGCCGGACAGTTCAAAACGGCCCAGGGTCTTGTTGTCCGCAGCCATTTCCCGTTCGCCCTGGAGTACGTGGATATCCACAGAGGGCTGGTTGTCGGTGGCCGTGGAGAAAATCTGTTTCTTGGAAGTAGGAATGGTGGTGTTCCGGTCAATGATCTTGGTCATTACGCCGCCCATGGTTTCGATACCCAGGGACAGAGGCGTTACATCCAGCAGCAGGACGTCTTTCACATCCCCTGCCAGCACGCCGGCCTGGATGGCAGCACCCATGGCCACACATTCATCCGGGTTCACCCCGTGAGCCGGTTCCTGGCCCATGGTCCGTTTAATGGCTTCCTGCACCGCAGGGATACGGGAAGAGCCGCCTACCAGCAGGACCTTGTTGATGTCTTTCGGGGTCATGTTGGCATCGCTGAGGGCCTTGTTGACGCACACGAGGGTCCGGTCAACCAGGTCGCTGGTCATTTCATCGAATTTGGCCCGGGTCAGATCCATGTCCATATGCACAGGGCCGTTGGGGCCTGCGGAAATGAACGGCAGGTTGATATTGGTGGTCAGCATGTTGGACAGTTCGATCTTGGCTTTTTCAGCAGCTTCACGGATCCGCTGCATGGCCATCTTGTCCCCGGTCAGATCGATGCCGTTCTGTTTCTTGAATTCATCGCACATCCAGTCCATGATCCGTTTATCGAAGTCATCGCCGCCCAGATGGGTATCCCCGTTGGTGGATTTCACTTCGAACACCCCGTCGCCCAGTTCCAGGATGGACACATCGAAGGTGCCGCCGCCCAGGTCGTAAACCAGGATGGTGTGGTCGTCGGATTTATCGATGCCGTAAGCCAGAGCTGCAGCCGTGGGTTCGTTGATGATCCGTTTTACATCCAGCCCGGCGATCCGGCCTGCATCCTTGGTGGCTTGACGCTGGCTGTCGTTGAAGTAAGCCGGTACGGTGATGACGGCTTCGGTGACTTTTTCACCCAGATACCGTTCTGCATCGCCCTTCATCTTTTCCAGGATCATGGCGGAAATCTGTTCCGGAGTATAATCCTTGTCGTCAATGGTCACCGTGTATTTGGTGCCCATGTGCCGTTTGATGGAGCTGATAGTCCGTTCCGGGTTGGATACAGCCTGGCGTTTGGCCAGCTGGCCTACCAGTCTTTCCCCGTTTTTCGTAAAGCCAACCACGGAAGGAGTCAGCCGGCCGCCTTCCTGGGTGGTAATAACCGTAGGTTCGCCGCCTTCCATCACAGCGACTACGGAGTTGGTGGTCCCTAAGTCAATACCAATAATCTTAGACATAATGAATTCCTCCTGTACACTCTGGAATTATCAATCGTTCAAAACGTTGTTTTCAATCGTTGCGGACAACCCGCACCTTGGAATGACGGATTACGTCGTCACCGATCTTGTAGCCCTTTTCCAGGACCAGGTCGATGCTTTCATCCGGCAGATCCGGGTTGCTGCCCTGCATCACGGCTTCATGGATCTGAGGGTCGAAAGGCTTGCCTTCCGCCGGGATCTCTTCGATGTGCAGGGTCTGGAGTGCCTTTTCAAACTGCTTGTGGATCATTTCCATGCCTTTTTGGATGGCCGCTCCGTCTTTGCTGGTTTCCAGACTGGCTTCCGCCCGTTCGAAATTGTCCAGCACCTTCAAAAATTCCCGGGCCACCTGTCCGGTTACATACCGGCCCAGACGTTCCCGTTCTTCGTTGTTCCGTTTCCGGAAGTTGTCAAAATCTGCCTGGAGCCGCAGGAGCCGGTTCTGCAGGTCAGCGATCTGCTGTTCCTGTTGGGCGATCTTTTCGTCCCTGGGATCGGGTTCTGCTGCTTTTTCATCTTTGGTGTCAGCCTGGGCTGCTTCCGCTGCCTTGGCCTGTTCTGCGGTTTCTTCCGCCGCAGTCTGGGCCTGGGCCGCTTCCGCACCCTCTGCCTTCACGGTTTCCGGGTTCTTCTGCTGGTCCTTTTCCATTGGTCCTCCCCTACTTTTCATCCATTTTATTCATGACCACCCGCAGGTAGTTGTGAAGGTAATCCATGACGGAAATCACCTTCCGGTATTCCATACGGGTCGGTCCCAGGACCGCCAGGGTCCCCACCACCTGTCCGTTGAGACGGTAGGTGGCCTGGATCATGCTGCAGTCCTGGATGCCGGAAAATTTGTTCTCGCTGCCGATGGTTACCTTGAGACCGGAGTCCTTGTCGGCCATCAGCATGTCTTTCAGCATCTGCTCTTCCTCCAGCACGCTCAGCAGCTCCCGGATCCGTTCCGGATCCTTGAATTCCGGCTGGCTGAGCAGCTGTTTGGTGCCGCCCAGGTACATCTTGTTCTCCGACTGGCCGCTCCGCATCTGTCTGACCACCTGGATCAGAGAAGCATACAGGGCTTTGTCCCCAGCCAGGGCATCCCGGACGTCTTTCAGGATCTGGTCTGTGATATCGTTCAGCTTCATCCCATGGAGCTTGTTGGTGACTCTCTGGGCCAGGGTGTCCATTTCCAGGCGGCTCATGCCCGCCGGGATCTGGATCACACTGTTGTCCATCCGCCCGTCGTTGGCCACAATGCACAGGATGGCCTGGTGCTCGTTCAGGGGCAGGAAGCGAAGATAGGAAAATACGCTTTCGCTGTCCTTGTTGGCCAGCACCACGGACACGTTCTTGCTCATCCGTGACAGGATCTTGGCGGTGGACTGGAAGATATCGTCGATGCTGTGGACCCGTTCCCGGAACCAGCTGTTGATCAGCGCCACATCGTTGGGCGCCAGGGCATCGGGTTTGGCAATGGAATCCACATAGTACCGATAGGCAGCCGCCGACGGGACACGGCCCGCCGAAGTATGGGGCTGCTCCAGATAACCCAGCAGTTCCAGGTCGGACATTTCGTTCCGGATGGTTGCCGGGCTGATCCCCAGATTGTACTTCCTGGCGATGCTGCGAGATCCTACAGGCTCCGCCGTTTCGATATAGTCTTCAATGATCAGTTGAAGAATTTTTTTCTTGCGGTCACTCAGCACTGTAATCATCTCTCTTCTGGATTGTTAGCACTCTAATAATTGGAGTGCTAACATCTAAGTGTAAAGATACACCTCTTTAGTCAAATTGTCAATACTTTCCCTAAAAATATTTGCCTTTTTGCAAAAATTCTTCAAAGGCCAGATTTCCGTACCGCATCCCCTGTTCCGTAAGGCGGATACGGTCCCCTTCCCGGGTGATCCAGCCCCGGTTCTGGCAATGGGCGAACCCTTCTTTATATATATGGAAGAAATCTTCTCCCGTCCGCAGTCGGAATTCTTCCAGGGACAGTCCCTTGGCGGTGCGCAGGTTCATGAACACCAGCTCTTCCCGCCGTTCCGTGGGAGTCAGTTCTTCCTGTTCCGGGGCTTCTCCCCGGAGATAGGCCATCAGATTCCAGGGATTGGTCTCCCGTTTCTTTCCGTCGAACCCGCAGGCAGCAGGGCCGAAGGCCAGATAGGGATCGTAGTGCCAGTACACCTGGTTGTGCCGGGATTCCTGGCCGGGCCGGGCAAAATTGGAGATTTCGTACCTTTGGTACCCGGCTTTGGGCAGTTCTTCCATGAGCAGGTCGTACATGGTACCGGTTTCCTCTTCCGAAGGCAGGGCCAGCTGCCCTTCCCGGATCTGTTTGGCCAGAAGGGTCCCCTCTTCCACCGTAAGACCGTAGACGGACACATGGTCCACCCCGGTTTGCAGCAGCCGTTCCAGGGAATCCCGGACAGATTCCACTGTCTGGCCAGGGTAACCGTAGATCAAATCCCCGCTGATCCGCCGGAACCCGGCCTGCCGGGCCAGGGCAATGGCTTCTTCCGCCTGCTCCGCCGTATGGATCCGGCCCATGGACACCAGTTCAGACTGCTGGAAGGACTGGATTCCCAGGCTCAGCCGGTCGAACCCCAAAAACCGGTAAAACCGGAGCCGTTCCAGGTCCACCGTCCCCGGATTGGCCTCCAGGGTGGCTTCCGCCGGCTGCTGCCAGAAGCCCCGTTCCTTCAGGGCGGAAACAATGGCAGCCAGATCATCCAAAGGCAGCACACTGGGGGTGCCCCCGCCGAAATACACCGTAGCCCTGGGCGAAACCGGCAAAGCCGGCGTACAGGCGGAGATTTCCTCCACCAGACGCCGGGCGCAGTCGTTCATGATATGGTCATTGTAAATCTGATACGAAGCAAAATCACAGTAGGCACATTTATGGACACAAAAAGGGATGTGCACATAAACCGCCTGGTACGATTCCCAGGGATGGGACATGGTATTCTCCTTTGACCGTCTTATTTCCCCTTCTTCACATCTTCCAGCAGGGCCATCTTCATGGCGTAGTACCGGGGACTCATGTCCAGGAAATGCATGTGGGGGTTGCTGAAGCGCTGTTCTTCGGGCCAGATTTCGTGGTCCAGCTGCTTCCGCACGTACCGGCGGATTTCTTCCAGGGACGGGGACGGGTGGAGGCGCTTGCCTTTTTCCAGCACCAGTTCCTGGAGTTCCCGGAAGGTACAGTCTTTGAAGGCCATCTTCTTCCAGGGCCGCTGGGTATCCACAAAGGGGAATTCGGCACTTTCCCGGGGATCTTCGTCATGGAGGGTCAGGAGATCCGCAATGGCATGACCGGTTTTGTCATACACTCTCCAGGCCCGTTTCCGGCCCGGGTTGGTGATCTTTTCAAAGGTTTCGGAGATCTTGATCTTGGGGATGATGGCTTTGTCCTTGTGTACAGCCACCAGCTTGTACACGGCCCCGAAGACCGGGTCGCTCTTGGCGGTAATCAGCCGTTCCCCCACCCCGAAGGAATCCACACAGCCGCCCTGTTCCAGGATGGAGCTGATGGTGTATTCATCCAGGGAGTTGCTCATGACGATGATGGCATCGGTGAGCCCGGCATCGTCCAGCATCTTCCGGGCCTTTTTGGACAGGTAGGCCAGGTCCCCGGAGTCGATCCGGATCCCTTTCAGCCGTTTGCCCATGGGTTCCAGTACTTCCTTGGCCACCCGGATGGCGTTGGGCACCCCGGAATCCAGTACATCGTAGGTATCCACCAGCAGGATGGCGTTGTCCGGGTAGATTTCCGCGAACCGCTTGAAAGCGGTGTATTCGTCGTCGTAGTACATGACCCAGCTGTGGGCCATGGTGCCGCTTACCGGGATGTTGAACATCTGGCCGGCCAGGACGGTGGCCGTGCTGTCAGCTCCGCCGATATAGGCGGCCCGGGCCCCGTATACGGCGGCGTCCATGTTGTGGGCCCGGCGGGCGCCAAAGTCGGACACCCCCCGGCCCTGGGCGGCTTTCACGATCCGCTGGGCCTTGGTGGCGATCAGGGACTGGTGGTTAATCTCGCACAGGATAGCGGTTTCCACCAGCTGGGCATCCACCAGAGGAGCGTACACCGTCAGCAGGGGTTCATCAGGATAAATCACACTGCCTTCGGGCATGGCATATACATTTCCCCGGAACTGGTAGGTTTCCAGCCACTGGAGGAAGGGTTCGCTGAATACATGGAGGCTTCGGAGATAGGAAATGTCTTCGGTGGAAAAGTGCATGTTTTCCAGGTAATCCAGCACCTGTTCCAGACCGGCAAAAATGGCGAAACCGCCTCCGTCCGGATTGTTCCGATAAAATACATCAAAGGACACGTAGTCGTCCCTGTCCCGTTTCTTGTCTTCAAAATACCCGTTGGCCATGGTCATTTCATAGAGGTCAAACATCATGGACAGATTTCTTGCATCAAATTGTTTCATGGGTCTCCGCCTTTCCAGGTACAGTATTTGTTACCCATTGTACCACAGTTTGGCCGTTTTCGGAAAATTAAATTTTTACCACATTCCCAGGACCTTCCCCCACAGACAGCCGATGCCGCCCCAGATCAGGATGGACAGCAGGCTCAGGACGAAGCCGATCTGCCACCACCGGTTCTGGGTCACATATCCGGCGCCAAAAAAGATGGGAGCCGGGCCGGAGCCGTAATGGGTGAGACATCCGAACAGGCTGCTGAACCAGGCCAGCACATAGGCGGCCATGGTGGACGGTGCCCCGGCGCTGGCCATGACGCTGAGGAAGGCGGCGTACATGGCGCTTACATGGGCGGTGCTGCTGGCGAACAGGTAATGGGAATAAAAGTACACCACTGCCAGGATGGCCATGGCCACCAGTCCGTTGTCCCCGGCCACCAGGGCGCTCATTTCTTTGCTGAACCAGGGGATCATCCCTTTGGTGTTCAAAAATCCGGCCATCATCACCAGGATGGCGAACCAGACCAGAGTATCCCAGGCGGCTTTTTCACTTTTGATGTCATCCCAGGTAAGCACGTTGGCTAACAGCAGCAGGCACAGGCCAAAAAGGGCGGTGAGAGTTTCACTGAGACCGATGTACCGGCCCCCGGCCCAGAGACCGATGAGCAGAAGAAAGATCACGGCCATGGCTTTTTCTTCCCGTTTCAGGGGACCCATGGCATCCAGCTTCTGCCGGGCCAGAGCCGGAGCCTCCGGAGTCTCCTTCAGTTCCGGCGGGTTCATTTTATAGATCACCAGCGGGAACAGCACCAGGGAAATCACTGCCGGCACACAGGAAGCCGCCAGCCAGCCGCCCCAGGTCATGTTCACCCCCAACAGATCGCTGGCGAAACTGACGGCCATGGGGTTGGCGGCCATGGAGGTAAGGAACACGGCGGAAATCACCACGTCGCACTGGAACACCACCGGCACCAGGAAATTCCCCAGTTTGTTCTGGGTCCCTTCTTTGGGGTCGGAACCAAAGGTCACGTTCAGGGACTGGACAATGGGAGCCAGGATGCCTCCGGCCCGGGCGGTGTTGCTGGGCATGGCCGGGGCAATCACCAGGTCGCTGGCCACCAGGGAATAGGCCAGGAACAGGGGCTTTTTGCCGAACCGTTCCACAAACAGATAGGCAATCCGTTCCCCCAGCCCGGTCTTTACGATGCCCCGGGAAATAAAGAAGGCCACTACCACCAGCCAGATGGTAGGGATGCTGAATCCACTGAGAGCTTCTTTCAGGGTAAGGGCCCGGGTGAGACAAAGGCTCACCATGCCCAAAAGAGCCATGACGCCCATGGGCAGAGGTTTCAGGATCAGCCCCACAATGGTGGCGGCAAAGACGCCGAACACATGCCAGCCGGCCGGGGCCAGGTCTCCCGGAGGAGGCACCAGGAAGGACAGGGCGCCCAGGAACCCGCAGAAAATCAGTTGTTGCCATTTTTTGAACAGGGTCACATTGTCAGCCTTCTTTCTTGGATAGGGGCCGTTGCCAGATAGACAAAAAGAAGCCGTTCCGCAACAGCCGGTTACAGCTTCTTATTGTACATCATTTAAATTGTTTTAAAAAGAGGGAAACTCTCTACCCTGCAATCCGCCGGGCCATCTCCTTCACTCTTTGCTCCAGCCCCTGGTTCTGCAGGATGCTCCCCGGGTCATTGGCGGTTTCCATCAGGGCAAAATGCGGAGGCAGGATGAAGTGCTTGTTGCAGTTCAGGGCGTCGATCACCTGTTCCGCCACAATGTCTCCCCCGCTGTAGCCGCTGACCACCAGGGCGAAGATCCGCTTTTTGGCAAATTCCCGGTAGTCCGTCCGGAACAGGGCGGTCATCCGGTTGAAGAAGGCCATGATGTTGGCGCTTACTGCATCGTTGTAATTGGGACAGGCAAAGACCAGGGTGTCGCTTTCCCGGATGGCCGGGTACCCTTCTTCCACCATGACCCCTCCGTAGAAACAGTCCCCCTGCTCCCCGAAATGGAGACAGGCTTCGTAGCTGCAGCCCCGGCAGTCCACCACGGTGCCGTTCCGGAGGCTCACTTCCCGGATCTGGGCCGCTGGTTCCAGCTGCTTCCGGACAAGGCTCCAGAGCAGCAGGGTATTGGAGGTCTTCCGGCTGCTGGCGTGGAACAGAGCGATTTTGTGCCGTCCCCCTTCCGGCGCCGGAACCCCGTCAAAGACCAGGAGCTTGTCCACCAGCTGGGCCACGGCGTTTTCGTAGGCCTCCTGGTTGCCGATGCCCTGGATCCTGGCCCGGATATTGAAGTTGTACAGGGACCCGGTGGCTTCCACCAGGGGCGCCCCGGGAAAGGCGCAGCCGGACCGGTTGGCCATGAAGATCATTTCCCTTCCGGCCTTTTTGGTGAACAGTTCGTCCTCCCCGTCCACCACCACGCTGCCGGTGCAGTTTTCCAGGCAGCGGGGATGGAGGGAAATGTAGGCGATGATCCGGGCAAATCCCAGGCTCATGCCTCCCACTCCCAGGTTCACCGCAAAGAGCAGCTTGTGCGGACCGGGTTCCCGTGGGCCGGTTTCCGGAAACATCCTGGCAAAATCCGACAGCCGGTCCACAACCACATGGGGATGGCCTGCCAGAGCCCTTTTCAGGGCCCCGTCCACCCGGCAGGTGGTTTCCTCTTCGTGCCATCCCATTTTGATCACATAGAACATAGAAATCCCTTCCTGTTTCCCCGCCGGTTATTTCATCCGGCACAGATTCAGATAGGCGTGGCGGATCCGGGCGTACAGTTCCGGGCACAGAGCCGCGTCTTCATATTCAAATCCCTGTTCCGTCAGCCGGTTCTTCATGCCCAGGAAGGCCCCCTCTTTCCCGTCCCCCAGGTACAGGGATCCGTAGTGCCAGGCACCCCGGAGGGTCAGCAGGATGGAAATGGCCGCACTGGACAGGGCCGGAGCAATGTAGGGCTTGTACCCCAGTTCCCGGACTGCCAGGTTGCAGGTGACGGTTTTCCGGGTCAGTTCCCGGGAAAGCTCATCATTGTAGTGTTCCAGGCTGTCGGCGATCACCAGATCCTGGCCGTGAGGACCAAAGGCCCGTCCTTCTTTCAGATAATGGGTGAGCCGGGGATCTTTTTCCGCATAGTAACAGGCCCGGGCGTTCATGACTCCCAACCCGTATCCCTGGACCTGCCAGGGCGCCAGGCCGGAACTTTCCAGGAAGGCCCGGCACAGGTTGTCCACCGGGTCGGAAACGATGCAGGCCAGGCCCTGGTACCCTGCCTTCCGGGCCAGGTCCCCGAAGTGCCGGACCAGTTCGCTGTTGGCCGCCAGCTGGATCATCCGCATATCCCCTTTGGCCCCGATGGGAGGAGTCCCTTTGGTGGCGCAGAAAATGAACACGTCGCAGTCAAAGAGCCTGTCTTCAGTGACGATATCCACGGCCGGCAGCACCTGGTCCCCTTCCGGGAAAGGATACCGGATCTGATTGATTTCGATTTCCAGCCGCTGGAGGTTCTTTTCGTTCAGGTCGCAGAGGCCTATGGAGGCGATCTTGTCGGACCCCAGGAGCCGGAGCCCGATGAGCATGGTCCGTCCCACGTCCCCCAGGGCCAGGATGTGGACCCGGTTCTTTTCCCTGAGAGCCGGACGCCCCAGCAGGGACAGGGGCTGGGTGATTCCCGCCTCTTTGGGCAGATCGCTGATGTGAAGCCAGTTGTTTTCCATTTGCAGCACTCCTTTCACCAAAGGCAGCTCATTCGCCGCCCCGGTTCCTGTCATACAGTCCGGTGCCGGATTCACCCCAGCGCAGCCGGACCAGCCGTTCGATGTCGTTTTCGATGAACCGGGTGGGATCCATGTTGGGGTCGAACTTCACCCCGATGTCCATATCCGGGATCCGGAGGACGGAGATCACTTCTCCCAGCCGTTTCAGGGTCAGCCGTTTTTCGTACAGGGCCTGGTATTCGTCCTGGAGGGTCTCCATGATCAGCTTGGCGTTCTGGAGACAGGTAAGGGAATACAGATAGGCCGCGTCCGCATCTCCCTGGCGGATGAATTCCGGCTTCACATAGGGCAGGATCAGGTTCACCGAAGGATTCCTGTCATAGCCGCTGTAGTTGTTGGCATTGTCGATGCTGTCCCCGCCGATGAAGGGGTAGCAGTCCCGCTCGTTGAGCCACAGCTCCAGGGAGGGCAGGAAATAGGCGCACTGGCACCGGTATCCCTGCTGGGCCATAAGATCCATGGCGTAGCCGGTCATGACCCCCACCAGCACCTCCTGGACTTCCACATTGTTCTTTTTCAGGTAGGGGGTGAGCATCCGCATCCGGTGGCCTTTTTCCAGCAGGTCGTCAATAAGGATCACCGGCCGGCGGAAGGACCGGATGGTCTTCACCTGGTTGTCCACAGTGGCGTAGTGATGGGCTTCCGCCAGAGTGAACCCCTTGACGGACCGGTTGAAGTACTTTTCGATGTGGAGGGCCTTGGTCACCGTGTTGGGCACCAGCACATCGCTGAGGGCCTTGCCGAAAGGCACGGACATGTAGGGTCCCCGGCGCTTCTTGGGGTCTTCCAGGGTGGATACCCCGTTGAGCCGGGCCACCTTCTGGATGATCCGGTAGTGCATGGCGCTGGTGTTGAAGGACAGGATCAGCCGGCCGGGATACAGCCGCCGGAGTACGGACAGCAGGTTGTTGTGGGCCTTGTCCAGGGCCTTCTGGACCCGGAGGTTCTTGTTGAAGGGATTCTTGATGGTGGTTTCCACGTCCCGGAACAGCACCACCGGGGATTTGATGTGGGCTGCATAGAGAGGATGGGGTGACCCTTCCGGGGCGATATCCACGAACCCCTGGCGGACCAGGACTCCCACGGCCTTTTCGCTGTAGCCGGAAGGATCCACCGGATGGTAGACCACGTAGGTGAAGTCCCGGTTCAGCAGTTCCGTCATGATTTCCGTCAAAAGGATCTGTCCCGGATGGGAAATGGGGCTTTCCTCACTGACGGAGAACCAGCCCAGAGAGGCGATGCGCCCGGAGGCTTCCTCCCGGATGTGTTCCGCCACCCGGGGATCCTGGAATTCCAGGAGCAGGCTCTGCATGGGCACCTGGTGCACGGCTCCGAAAGCCGCCAGCCGTTCCCCTCCTTCCCCGGTATCCACATACTGGGTGAAGACTCTGGGCCGGCCGTCCTCCGCCTCCCAGGCCAGGTACTTCTGGAGCAGGACGGGATTGGCCCCCACCTGCCGGGCCAGAGCCGGGAGATGGGGCAGCTGGTTCCAGGTCCGGGGCCGGAAATCCCCGATGCCGATTTCCCGGGCTTCCAGCACGTGTTTGTAGGCCGGTTCCCGGAGATACAGATTGTTGGCGTAGATGAAGTTCTGGGCCACCGGGTCGATGAGGGCGGAAATGTCCCGGTTCTGGTCGATGTTCTCCCGGATCCGGGTGGAACTCACGTCCTCGAAGAATTTGTCCAGCCGGAGATGGAGGATCTTTCCCCGGATCTTCTGTTCGGCGATTTTTTCCTTCACTTTTCCCCCGGGGGCGTCGGTGTACCAGTTGGCGTTTTCCCGGGTCTCCCGTTCAAAGACAATGTGGTTCACCGCATGTATGGAATCTTCCGTGGGCTCCAGCCGGTAGGCGGAGGCATTTTCCACCACATCGGAGCCCACCGCCAGATACAGGTCCTTGTGGGCGAAAATGGCCTTTAGTTTCCGGATGTCTTCCGGATTGGCAATGTTCACCGACAGATTTTCGGAAAAAGGATAGATGTTTTCCATATCCGCCACGGACATGTTCATGATCTTCCTGCGCATGAGCCGGGGCTGGGTGTGCTTGGACCAGGAAAATTCGTCCAGGGCCAGGTACACCGTAAAGCCCATGTCCCGGATCCGCCGGGCCACTGCCTTGTGGCCGCTGCTGAAAGGGTCGAAGGTGCCGGGATAGAAGCACACCTTCTGCTCCGGCGGGAAGGCGAACCCGCCCCGGTCCGTTTCCGCCCGGCCCACATACCGGTACAGGTGGTTCAGTACCGCCGCGTTGGTGTAGAAATCCAGCATGGCTTCGGAGTTTTCGTTGAGCAGCACCCAGATTTTCTTGGCGCTGTGGAGGAACAGGAAGTCCTTCCGGTTTTCCGGCATCTTCCCGCTGCCGAACACATAGGCGGCCAGGGCCCGGAAGGCGTCCCGGCTCAGTTCCCGGTTGTAGTGGGCATAGGCCCGGAGGATGGCGTAAAGCAGCTGGAGCTGCCGCCCCTGGTTCCGTTTCGTTTCCTGGGGGAACCGGTCCGCAAAGTCCTGAAAGTTTTCCAGCACCACCCCCATGGTGTTCACCGCCGCCCCGGCCAGCTGGAAGTTGGTGGAATCGATTTCCGCCCGGAGGGAACTGAGGAATTCGTCCAGTTCCTCCGGCAGTAGCTTCAGGATCAGCTTTCCCAGGTATTCCGGCACATATTTGGTGATCTGGAGGTCTCCGATTTCCAGACCGTTGAACAGTTCCACCGCCATTTCGTTCCGCTGGGCCCAGGTCATGGTGTCGGCGATCTTCAGCAGGGCCTCCCCGGCTGCCTGGCGCACTGCCAGGTGCTCGCTGACCTTCACCAGGTTGCACAGGTGCATCCCCAGGTGCATCACATTCCCCCGTTCCTTCTGCCGGAGCAGGTCGTGGCACATGAGATGGATGTTGGCGATTTTGATCAGCCAGTGGATGCCGCTTTTCAGGTCTTCCAGGAACAGGCTGCTTTCCTTTTCCCCAAAGGCCGCCGGTTCTTCCGGCAGGTCCATGGTCCGGAGCAGCCGGGGTATGAATATGTCTTCCCCGTCCTGGCCCCCGAACAGGTGATGGTGCCCGTACAGGGCCCCGATCCGCACAATGGAACTGGGGTCCCGTCCTGCGGTCCGGAGGGCTTTTTCCACCGCCTGGCGGAAGGAATCGGTCAGATCTTCCGGACGGAGGAACAGCAGGGCCTGGAGGAGGATCATCTGCTGTTCCGGAGTGGCGGCGGGCCTTTCGTACCAGGGCTGGAGGATTTCCAGATACAGGGCCGTAGGATGCTCTTCTTCCGCAATATTGGCCAGGGCCGTGCCCAGCCGCTGGTACCGGGTGGCCAGCACCGACCGGAGGAAGGGCCCCAGACAGGCCCCGATCCGGTTTTTGTGCTGCTGGGTGTACCGGAGCCCCGGATCGATGATCTGCTCCACGTACTGGCGGAACAGTGTCCGGTTGGTGACCTTTTTCCGGGGCAGCAGCACCCCTTTGGGCAGTTCCTTGGTGTAGCGCTCGTTGAAATTGGCCACGATCCGGCCCATCAGTTCCGCCGCCTGGACCCGGATGTCCTCTTCCCGGTGGCTCAGGAGTTCGTAGAGGAACTGGAGGGTCATCAGCTTCTGCCGTTCCGTCATGTAGGTGGAATATTCCTCGAAGATGCTGATATAAGCCCGGAGGTTCTTCCAGTTGGGTTCGCTGCGGGCGGCTTCGATGAGGTTGCCGAAGTCCCGTTCACTGCGGAAAATGCTCATGAGCCGGATGTTGTGGGCAATGGCGGTGTATTTCAGCTGCCGGACCACTTCCTCCCCTTCCATAAGCACCATTTCCCGGTGGGGCCGGACCTGTTCCCGGAGAGGCTCCTGGGCGAAGTCCTCCGGCAGGTCCAGGGTGACCCCCAGTTCGGCCATGTAGGCTTCGAAATCCGCCAGTTTCCGGTAAACCTTCTGGTACCGCCGGCGCTTGGCCCCGTCCACATCGTCCAGTTTGCTGAGGATTACGTCAAAGGCTTCCTGGAGGGTGTAGAAATGGATGATTTCTTTCCCCTCCTTGTCCCGGTAGCTTTTCACCCGGAAATCCGCATAGATCAGCAGCAGGGATTCCACGGACAGGTTTTCCAGTTCCAGGTCCCATACGGAATGGTTGGCGGCAATGTGGCCCATCTGGGGCAGCCCTTCCCGTTCGCAGAACAGGTCCGTATAGTAGTAATGGAGGTAGGGAACCCGCCGCTCCTCCCCTTTTTTGCAGCCGTATTTGCCTATGTCGTGAAGGGCGGCAGCTCCGGCGATAAGAGCCACGTCCACAGGCACCTGCCGACGGTGGAGCTGCCGGGCCATGAACAGGGCCACATAGGTGACCCCACCAATGTGCCCCAGGGTGTTGAAAGGGGTCACTTCCGTGCCCAGGCGCATGAATTCGTAGAGATACCGGTCCCGGACCAGGGTACGGAACCGGGGATATTCCCGGGTGTACTGTTCCTTCCGGACTTCTCCGGCCGGGAGCAGCACCAGGTTCCGGCAGGGGTCGAAGGGGCAGTGGATGTATTCATAATGGTACAGTCCCCGGAGCACCTGGAGGAACAGCCGCCGGCCGGCTTCATAGCAGACGGCATCAGCAGCAGGTTCCGGCTGGGTGGGTTCCGGGAAAATCTGCCGGAGCAGGTACTGGTAGCAGTCGGTAAGCCAGCCCTGGGACGGCTCGTCCGCCAAAGGGGGCAGGAATCCCCGGAGGATTTCCAGCACGGAGCCGGCGGCAAAGCGGCCGTTTTCCTCAGCCGCCCCGGAAAGAAGCGGACAGGCCTCCTGGAGCCCCCAGGACCGGAGCTGCCGTTCCATCTGGTCGGCGGTCAGCCCCAGGGCCCGGCAGAAGTCCGGCATGAGCAAAGCTCCCTGGAGGGTGTCCCACAAAGCAGCAGGATCTATGGTATGGTTCATAATGGATCTCCCAAAATAAGTCAAAAAATTCCGTTAGTGACAGTTCCATTATACCACGTTCCCTTTCCTTTTCCTGATGCTTCTGTTATACTCTTTTAAGATAACTTTGTGAAATACCAATTCGTTGGTTCACCCAACCATCAGTTATGGATAAGGAGAGTTCCCATGCGTTTGTCCTATATTCCCACCTTTGCCGCTGTGTGCCGGTGGGGCACCTTTTCCCGGGCGGCGGAAAAGCTCCACATTTCCCAGCCGGCAGTTTCCAAGGCCATCAAGGAACTGGAACAGGACTGCGGCGTAGCCCTGTTTGAACGGCAGCACAGCACCATTTCGCTCACCCCGGAGGGCCGGAAGCTGTGGGAAGGCTGCCAGCGCTGGCTGAAAGAAAGCGAGGAGCTGGAAAAACTGGGGACTTCCCTGAAAACCGGCCGGCAGATCCTGCGGATCGGGGTGGTGCCCATGTGCGGGAACACCATTTTCCCCCAGCTCCACCAGCAGTTCCTGGCCCGGCATCCCCATTATCAGATCCGCACTGTAGAGGACACCGTCAGCGTGCTGTACGGGCTCCTGGACCGACAGGAACTGGACCTGATCCTGTGTGTCACCAACCATCTGCCCCTGGCCCCCTACCACTGCAAGGTCATCAAGAAAAGCCGGCTGGAACTGTTTGTGGCCCGGACCCATCCCCTGGCCCGGAAGAAATTTCTCTCCTTCCAGGACCTGGCCGGGGTGCCCCTGGTATTGTTCCCGGACACCTTCGGCCAGACCCGGTACATCCGCCGGCTGTTCGCCCAGGCCCAGACCGACCCCCAGGTTCTCCACCAGACCAGCCAGGTATTCACCATCCTGTCCTACATCCGGTCCGGAGCCGCCGCCGGCTTCCTGCCGGAAGAATTCGCCCGGACAGAAAAAGAACTGGCCGCCGTCCCCTTGGAAGGGGTGCCGGCAGCCAGCATCAATCTGGTATGGCTCCAAGATACCCGGACCCATCCGGGGATCGGAGAGTTTGTGAGGGGGTGTTGCACGTTATGTGCAACACCCCGGCCTCGTGAGCCGCATAGCGGCTCAGTCTCAAGTCTCAAGTCTCGAGCCAAATGAAAAAAATTTGCAGGCAAATTTTTGAACGTGTAAATCGGTACCGTAGGGGCTGCACGCCGGGCAGCCCGCCAAATCATCGATGATCTGCGCATTTTGCGGGGCGCCGGGCCTGCGCCCCCTACGGTTATACACAATAAGAAGAACCTGGTCGAAGGACAGGTTCTATCCAGTGGCCCGCGACTCATGACTCGAGACTCGCGGCCAAAGGGGCTGTTGCTTATGCAACAGCCCCGCCTTTACTTCTTGTGCGCTTCCACTTTTTCGTCGAACATGAACTGGAGATTCAGCCAGGCGGCAGCGCTGATTTCTGTGGCTTCTTCCAGTTTGCTGGCCAGTTCCAGGTCCACCGGGATTTCTCCGGCCAGGAGCTGGTCCACGGTTTCCAGGGGTTTCCCCAGTTTGTGGGCAAACTGAGCCGGGGTCATCTGCCAGTCATCCAGAAGGTCTTCCAGATAGGAACCGGGATGGAATGCTGTGCCGTCTTCATAAACAATGGTGTTGGACATGATGGATAAGGCCTCCGAAGTTTTTCTTCCAGTATAGCAAAAGAGGTGTTGCTGGTGCAACACCTCTTTTGTCATCAGAACGCCGGGATAATGGCGCCTTTGTATTTTTCTTCGATGAATTTCTTCACTTCCGGGCTGTTCAGGGCTTTCATCAGCTTCTGGATTTCCGGCCGGTTTTCATCGCCTTTCCGTATGGCCACGATGTTGGCATAAGGAGAATCCTTGGCTTCGATGAACAGGGCATCCTTGGTGGGATTCAGTTTGGCTTCCATGGCGAAGTTGGAGTTGATCACCGCCAGATCCACATCATCCAGGGTCCGGGGCAGCATGGCGGCTTCGGCTTCGGTGATCTGGAGGTTCTTGGGGTTGTCCACAATGTCATTGGCGGTAGCCATGACCCCTACCCCGTCCTTCAGTTTCAGCAGGCCAGCCTTTTCCAGGATGGCCAGGGCACGGCCCCCGTTGGTGGGATCGTTGGGGATGGCGATTTTGGCGCCGTCAGGCACGGATTTGATGTCTTTGATCTTCTTGGAGTACACGCCCATGGGTTCGATGTGGACTTTGCCCACGGAAACCAGGGACAGGTTCCGGTCTTTGCAGAATTTTTCCAGGTACGGCAGATGCTGGAAGAAGTTGGCGTCGATTTCCTTGTCGCTAAGGCTCAGGTTGGGCTTCACGTAATCGGTGAATTCCACCACCTGCAGGTCCACCCCTTCTTTGGCCAGCAGGGGTTTCACCTGTTCCAGGATCTCTGCATGGGGAACCGGAGAAGCTCCCACCTTCAGGACTACTTTTTTGTCTCCCCCTGCGGGTTTGCTGCCGGTGGAGCTTCCGCAGCCCCCGGCGATGCCGGCCAGGGCCAGCAGCCCGGCCAATACCAGTGCCAGTTTTTTCATCATTTTTTCCTCCTTTTTTGCTTTATCAGCTGTCAGCCGATTTTTCCGTTCCGGGGAAAAATCATGCATTCCAGTTCCATTCCACCCGTTCCGCGGCTTCTTTCCGGATGTCTTCGGGATCCCGCTTTACCCGGGCGATGCCCTGTTCCATGGCGGTCTTGGCCACGGCGGCAGCAATGGCCGGGACGATCCGCCGGTCGAAGGCACCGGGAACCACATAGTCTTCCCGCAGTTCATCGTCAGCGATCAGCCCAGTGATGGCTTTGACGGCAGCCACTTTCATTTCTTCCGTAATGGCGGAGGCACGGACGGCCAGGGCACCCCGGAAGATTCCCGGGAACACACATACGTTGTTCACCTGGTTGGGAGCATCGCTGCGGCCGGTACCGGCTACGGCAGCGCCGGCAGCCTTGGCTTCTTCGTAGGTGGTTTCAGGCACCGGGTTGGCCAAGGCAAAGACTACCCCATTGTCATTCATGCTCTGGATGATTTCTTTGGTGAACAGCCGGGGTGCGGACACTCCCAGCAGAACATCGGCGCCCTTTACGGCCCCTTTCAGATCCCCTTTGTAGTGATCCTTGTTGGTCACACTGGCCAGGTAGGCAGTGGCCATGTCCATTTCTCCCGGACGGCCTTCATACACGGCTCCATGGACGTCGATCATGGTCAGGTTCTTCACACCCAGGCGTACCAGCAGTTTGCCGATGGCGGAACCGGCAGCACCGCAGCCGTTGACCACCACTTTCACCTTGTCGATGTCCTTTTTTACGAACCGGAGAGCCCCCAGTATGGCGGCGCAGGCGATAATGGCGGTACCGTGCTGGTCATCGTGGAACACAGGGATCTTGCACCGTTTGATCAGTTCCGCTTCGATGGCATAGCATTTGGGGGAAGAGATGTCTTCCAGGTTGATGCCCCCAAAAGACGGCTGGAGTTTTTCCACGATGTTCACGAATTCTTCCGGATCTTTGGTGTCGATGCAAATGGGCACGGAATCCACATCCCCGAATTTCTTGTAAAGGACGGCCTTCCCTTCCATAACGGGCATGGCCGCTTCGGGACCGATATCCCCCAGGCCCAGGACCCGGGTACCGTCGCTGATTACGGCCACCATATTGCCCCGGCATGTGTATTCAAAGGACAGATCCGGGTTTTCCTTGATTTTCCGGCAGGGTTCAGCCACCCCGGGGGTATAGGCCAGGGACAGATCGTGGCCGTTTTCCAGAGGCACCTTGCAGCGAACCTCCAGTTTCCCATGATTTTTTGCATGGAGTTCCAATGCCTCTTTGTTCAATTCTTCCGTATTTGCCATTTGGTTGGCTCCTTTCCCTATTCTTTTACTTCCTGCACTTCAAATACCGGTTTTTTCCCCTTTTCCAGGGTCAGAATGCCGAAACTGGGCACTCCGTTCCGGGGACGGCTGGGGCTGCCGGGGTTGATCAGCAGGATCCCGTCTTCTTCCCGGTTCACCGGTACATGGATATGGCCGAAGATCACCACATCCGCCTTCTTTTCTTCTCCCCAGTACAGCAGACGGCTCCAGTCATTGTACCGGACATACCGGTGGCCATGGGTCATGGCCAGGGTGAACCCCAGCTGCCGGGTCACCAGTTCCGCCGGGGCCCGGTCTTCATAACTGTCGCAGTTGCCGCACACCGCATACACCGGAATGCCGGTGATTTTCTCGATATAGGGAGCATCCTGGCTGTAGTCACCGGCATGGAGCCACAGGTCCACTTCCCCGGCCTGGTCCAGTACCTGTTCCAGGGCCTGGAAGTCTCCGTGGGTATCGCTGACTACGCCGATCCTCATCGGTTCATTTTTTTCCATTGGTTTACCAGCTTCCGAATGGCCTTGGCCCGATGGCTGATGCCATTCTTTTCTTCCATGGTGGCCTCTCCCAGAGGCTTGTGGAGCTCCGTGGACCAGAACAGGGGATCATAGCCGAAGCCGTTGGTCCCGTGAGGTTCGTGGAGCAGGATCCCGTCACAGATCCCGGCGCTTTCCACCAGGATCTTCCCTTCCGGGTTGGCCATGGCCAGGGCGCAGAAGAACCGGCAGTTCCGCCGGACCTGCATTTTCATATTGGCCAGGAGCAGTTCATTGTTTTCTTCATCGGTGGCGTCTTCGCCGGCATAACGGGCGGAACGGACACCGGGAGCCCCCTTCAGGCTTAGGACTTCCAGGCCGGAATCATCGGCCAGGCAGACCTTGCCCAGGGCCTTGGCATAGTACCGGGCTTTCAGCCGGGCATTGGCCGCAAAAGTCCGTCCGGTTTCTTCCGGTTCGGGCACAGGGGCATAATCGCTGAGGCAGGTAAAGGTGATGCCGAGTTCGTCCATCAACGACTTGAATTCCTCTACTTTGCCCAGATTATGGGTTGCGATTACAACTTCCAACATCGTTTCACCTACCTTTTCTATAACTGTTATTGTACCTGTTGCGGGAGGATAAATCCAGAGGAAAAAAGTTCTATTTGATAAAAAAAGCTGTTGCCTGCGCAACAGCTTTTTAAGTCGGGAGTCTGAAGTCGGAAGCCTCAGGACAGAACCTGGCTTGAAGGCCAGTTTCTTTTGATTGTATAAAACCGTAGGGGCCGCAGGCCCGGCGGCCCGCTCTATGCACGGACTATCGATGATTCAGCGGGCTGCCCGGCGTGCAGCCCCTACGGTTCCGGTTTACACATTTAAAAATTTGCCCGCAAATTTATCATTGGGCTCCAGACTTCCGACTCCTGACTCCTGACTACATCGATTAAGCAGCAATGCTGCTTAATCGATGTAATTCTTGATCACACAAATCGGCGTCTTCTGGCTGTCATTGCCGAAGGGATTGTTGATCAGGATTTTTTCCACCAGACGGGGATCCACCCCTTTGGTGCAGCCCAGGCAGCAGGACCGTTTCAGGTCGTTGACATCAGCCACGGCGGCGCCGAAGCACCCCAGACCTTCCTTGATGCTTTCAGACACCCGCACCGGGTTCTTGGGCCCCAGGACAATGTGCTTGTCATAGGGAGGCATGGTGCCGGTGATGTCGTCGATGAGCCGGGCCTGTTCCCCGCCCAGCTGGTAGAACACCCCGTTCTTGCCCAGGCATTTGGCGAAGAAGCCCACCACCACAGCGAACAGCACCTTCAGGGTGCCGGATTCATTGAGCAGGCTCTGCATGGCGGACCAGTTGCCGATGCTCCCGACGCCCGGGAACAGCTGGCTCAGCACCTTGGCCGCAAAGGAAATCTTCAGGGTTTCCGGACGGATGGCCCGGTTCTGGGTAATGGCCACCACACTTTCGGCCACACAGACCACGTCCCGGGGACCGATCTTGTCCCCGCCGAATTCCCGGACAGCATCCACAATGTTGTCATGGACAGTGAGGATCCGGGTAGGAATTGGAATGATTTCGTATTTCTCAGCCATTGTAGGCACCCCCTGCCAGTTTTTTCAGTTCATCGGCAAATACGGTGAAGAAGAATTTCCGTACGTAATGGGCTTTCCGGCCCACGCCGCACACGAAAATGGCTCCATCCATATCCACCATCCGGGTGATGATTTCCCGCATGTCCTTGCCGTTCCGGGCCCGGAGAGTCAGGGTGACGATCAGTTTCCATTCAGACCATTCCTTCAGCACCAGGGCTTCAAAATAATGGTCGCTGCGGCGCCGGTCGCTTTTTTCCACATTGCCTTCGCACCAGGCATCAGGGAACTGTTCCTGGGGCAGGTACGGCCGTACGAAGCAGTCAGTGATGGCGGCGCTTTCAGCGCTCTTGTTCCGCAGAGGCACTTCAAAGGACAGGACGGCCTTGTCGTGGTCCAGGCTTTCCAGCTTCAGCGGCGTCTTTTCCTCCATTACCACACGGGTGTCATCCGTGGGTTTCAGGGCAGCGTATACGATCATTACCAGAAGGCCCAGTACGCACAGCCCCAGAATCAGCAAAATCACATTGATCATGGTTGGATCTCCCTTTCTTGTGCAGCCAGCTGCTGCAGTTTTTCATAGTAATCAGGTGTCAGCCTTGTTACCTTCCCCTCCAGGTTCACAAAGGCATTCTTGGAGGTGCCTTCCGCCAGCAGGACCCCGTCCGCTTTCCGGAGGATCCGGTAGCTGAACTGGATCATTACCCGGCTGCAGGCTTTGAGAGTAGTCTGGATCTCATACACATCGTCAAACCGGGCTGACTGCCGG
The DNA here is from genome assembly GCF_057597765.1 of Acidaminococcus sp. Classification (NCBI taxonomy): domain Bacteria; kingdom Bacillati; phylum Bacillota; class Negativicutes; order Acidaminococcales; family Acidaminococcaceae; genus Acidaminococcus; species Acidaminococcus sp. The sequence goes on from NZ_DBMBXK010000001.1 coordinate 99,216, forward strand.
TATTTACACTGGACTTCCACAATGGGGACCATAAAACCGGCCTCATGGAGTCCGTTCAGGTCGATGCCCGCCTGTCGGAACCAGGCCACACGGCCCATTTCGAACCAGCGGAGATAATTGGTGTGATGGACCACCGCCATCAGATCCGTTTCTGAAAAACGCACTCGATCTGTAATACTAACCACGGCATAACCTCTTTTCTCCCTCACGGCTGTTCACAAACCAGCCATGGATTGACAGCTTTCTCATTATACCACGTTTTGTCTTTTCCAGCTTTCTGAAAAAACAACCGGGCAACAAAAAACCTCATACCCCGCTGACGCGAACTATGAGGTAGATTTTAATGGTACGCCCGAGTGGAATCGAACCACCGCACACGGCTCCGGAGGCCGTTGCTCTATCCACTGAGCTACGGGCGTGTTTACCGAACGAATGTTATTATAGCAGAGAGTCCGGAAAGATGCAAGGCTTTTTTTATTTTTTTATGATTCTTTTTGAATGGCACTGGCCAGGTCCCCTACCACTTCCGCCAGATTGTGCCGGCGGAGGTCCTGTTCGAACTGTTTCTGGATGTCCTGGAGTTTCCCATCCAGGGCTTTGTGGATGTTCCGGCCCACCGGGCACCGGGGGTTGGGACTGTCGTGGAAATTGAACAGCTGGTCTTTGCTGGTTTCCACTGCGTCATACACATCCCAGAAGGTGATCTGGTCCAGAGGACGGGTCACCTCCACACCCCCGGGCCCCCGGCGGACAGAGATCAGCCCGGCTTCCTTCAGCTGCTTCATAAGGTTCCGGACGATCACCGGGTTGCAGCCGATGCTGCCGGCCAGGAACTCGCTGGTGATTTTGTAATCCTTTCCAAAATAGGACGCCGCTGCCAGGATATGGATGGCAATGGTAAATTTGGTCGATACCTGCATATGGGTCCGTTCCTTTCCTATGGGTCTGTCCCTATTATAGCAAGCCGGGGACGTACATGCCACAGGCAAAATCCGCTGCAGACAAAGCAAAAGGTGCATATCCCCCGCCTGGGTTATGCGTTAGCCTCCTGTGCCCAGGGACTATGCGTCAGCCTTGGGAAAATGTCTCGCCGTATACAACAGATACACCTTCCCCTTCCGGATGGCCGGAAAAATGGAATGGATGTCCCAGTGGTACTCCCCGTCGTTGCCAAGGGTCCGGAAACCGCCGGAAATCATCCCTTCCGGGCTTTTCCGGATCCGTTCCATCAAAGAGTAAGAATCGTTGAAGGCCAGGAATCGGTCCCGGTCTGAAGGATGGATCATGGTCTCCACGTACTCCTGGACCAGTTCCCGGACACCGGACCGTTTTTGGAACAAATACTTCCGGAACGGTGAATTCATCACCAGAGGGATGACCATATCATCTTTCGTATCCACCAGGAAAACATGCCGATACAAATACATCATATTCCGGATGACCCAGTCCAGGTCGCCGGCAAGGCCTTTTTCTTTTTGGATGGTGAAATTGGTAAGATGGAGCAGGACCAGGTGATGCTGATCATGGGAAGCCAGGTGGTTGGCCTTCAGCTGCATGTACTGCCCGTTCACCGTATAGGTCAGATCTTTTCCGGTACGGCTGCTGACCACATCCGTCAGGAAGTTCTGGATGTTCTTGCTGATGGGCCCCGCCTGGGCATTGACGAGCACGGCACTCTGCCGCAGGCTGTCCATACCGGCGGATTGGATGGTGGTCCCATATTCCTCATTGGCAAACAGATAGCGGAAACGGTTCCGGCCCACTTCCGCCACGGCCATGGGCTTGTCCGTCTGGAAATCCACAGGCCCCAGGGCTCCATAATACCGGCGGAGTTCAGGAGTTTCCACCTGCCAGTGGTTTTCCTGATAGGCCTGGCTCAATTCTCCAAAAGACATGGGTCTTCCATAATAATATCCCTGGAGCAGTTCGCAGCCGATGGACCGGGCAAATTCCGCGTGCTCCCGGGTCTCCACCCCTTCCATCAGGGTGTGGATGCCGATTTCTTTGGCCATCCGGATAATGGCCTTGATGATGTTCTGGGATTTTTCCGTAAACTGGGACAAAAAGGCCATGTCGATTTTGATTTCATCAAAGCGATAATTTTTCAAGGTATTCAGAGAAGAATACCCGCTGCCGAAATCATCCATCCATACTTCGTATCCGGCCTGCCGGAACCGCTGGATTTCCTGATGGAGCACGTCTCCTTCATGGACGAAGACGCTCTCAGTGATTTCCACATAGAGCATATTCCGGGGTACCTGATACCGCTTCCGGATTTCTTCCACATCTTCAAAAATGGATCCCTGAAAGAAATCCATCCGGGACAGGTTGAAGGAAGCCGGGATCACGGTTCTCCCCGCTTCCAGCTGGAGCCGGTACAGGCGGCAGATTTCTTCCAGTACGTACAGGTCCAGTTTCCGGATCTGCCGGCTTTCTTCCAGGAGAGGAATGAACACCCCGGGAGATATCATCCCTTTTTCCGGATCCATCCACCGGGACAGGGCTTCCACGCTGGCAATGGTCCCGGAAATGGTCCGGGCCACCGGCTGGAAATATACCTGGATCCAGCGTTTTTCCAGAGCCTCCTGGAAATGGTCAATCACATAATTCCGCAGATTTCGTTCTTCTCCCATGGCTTTGGTGTAAAAACACACATGCCGGTCCGGGATCTCCTTGATGCTGTCGCAGGCCAGCTGGGCCATGCCACAGGCGCTTTCCACTGAAACACTGCGGTCTTCCACCGGATAAACGCCGAATTTCACGTCCATCCGGTGGGAATCATGGAATCGGCGGACCCGGCTGGAAATCACAGGAATCTGTTTTTTCAGAGAAGGAAGACTGGTGAGCACCACAAAATGATCATCCATGAACCGGGAAATCAGTTTGTTGGGGAAGCTTTCCCGAAGCACATCCGCCATCTGGACCAGGAACCGGTTGCCTTTTTCGCTTCCGTTGCGCATATTGTACCGGTTGAAATTGTGGACATTCACATACACCAGAGCCAGTTTCTGGGCCCGGGGATCCAGCCTGGCCAGCTCCATGAGCCGGGAAGCCCGCTTCATGAACCGGTTCTTTCCCGGCAGTCCGGTGAGAGAATCCATATCATAGATTTTGTATCTGGTGTCATTGTCCAGGAAAAACACATAAAAGACCGCTCCCACCCCGGGAATGAATACCCGATGGCCGAATTCCTCCACTCTTTGGATGGAACCGTCTTTCCGGTACACCCGATAATTGACGAAATCCAACTTGCTCCGGCTGCCGGCAATCTGCTGCCGGATGTCCCGTTCCACACGTTCCCTGTCCTCAGGATGGACCAGGGTGGCAAAGGATCCTTCTGTCAGTTCCAGGAATTCGTCAAAAGAGGAACATCCCAGCATGGAAATCATTTCGGGATTGGCATAGAGAATTTCTTCCCGCTTATTGTCCCGGTAAATCAAAACACCTCCAGGCAGATGGTCAGGAATCTGCTGGAGGATCAAATCCAAATTCTCTTCCTGTATCATAGGCATCACCCTTCTTCCGGTCCTGTCAACTTCCCGTCCAAGTTTCACTTTTTGTCTTCCGGATTTTTCAATTTATTATGTAAAATTGACAAAAATAACAGTCATACTTTTTTATTATAATTGTTTTTTATATGATTGTCCATTGATGAACGATAAAAAAGGGCGCTGCACATTCTGTGCAACACCCCCTATGGATTTCTCTCAGTTGGACGGCAAGATAACGGGTTATGCGTTGGCCTTGGGAAAATGTCTCGCCGTATACAACAGATACACCTTCCCCTTCCGGATGGCCGGAAAAATGGAATGGATGTCCCAGTGGTACTCCCCATCGTTGCCAAGGGTCCGGAAACCGCCGGAAATCATCCCTTCCGGGCTTTTCCGGATTCGTCCCATCATGGAATCCAATTCATTGAAAGTCAGGAACCGCTCCTGATCTTCCGGATGGATCATGGTCCGTGTATACTGCTGGACTATATCCTGGATACCTGTCCGTTTCTGGTAAAAATATTTCCGGTAGGGAGAATTCATGACCAGAGGAACGGCCGTATCGTTTTCCATATCCACCAGGGATACATTCTGGTACAGGTACAGCAGGTTCCGGTTGACCCAGTCCAGGCTGTCGCTGGCATTCTGATCTTCCTGGATGGTGAAATTGGTCAGGTACAGAAGTAGCAGGTGATGCTTGTCATGAGAAGCCAGATAACTGGCCTCCAGCCGCATATACCGGCCGTTCACCGTATAGGTCAGCGTCTTTTCGCTGCTGGTATGGATCACATCGTGCAGGAAACTGTGGATGTTTTTGCTGATGGGGCCTGCCAGGGCATTGACGAACACTTCCGTTTGCCGGAGGCTTTCCATGCCCGCAGCCTGGATGGTATTCCGGTATTCTTCATTGGCAAAAAGATACCGGAACCGATTCCCGGCCACCTCCGCCACCGCCATGGGCCTGTCTGTAAGAAAGTCGATGGACCCCAGTTTCCCGTAGTACTGACGCAGTTCAGGAGTTTCCACCTGCCAGCGTTTCTCCCGGTACATCTGCTTCAGTTCTTCAAAGGACATGGGCCGTCCGTAATAATATCCCTGGATCAGTTCGCAGCCAATGGACCGGGCAAATTCCGCCTGTTCCCGGGTCTCCACCCCTTCCATCAGGGTGTGGATGCCGATTTTTTTCGCCATCCGGATAATGGCCTTGATGATGTTCTGGGATTTTTCCGTAAACTGGGACAAAAAGGCCATGTCGATCTTGATTTCATCGAAGCTGTAGTTTTTCAGGGTATTCAAAGAAGAATAGCCGCTGCCGAAATCATCCATCCACACTTCGTATCCAGCCTGCCGGAACCGCTGGATTTCCTGATGGAGCACGTCTCCTTCATGGACGAAGACGCTCTCAGTGATTTCCACGTAGAGCATGTTCCGGGGCACCTGATACCGTTTCCGGATCTCTTCCACATCTTCGAAAATGGATCCCTGGAAGAAATCCATCCGGGAAAGATTGAAGGAAGCCGGGATCACGACTTTTCCCTGTTCCTGCTGAAACCGGTACAAACGGCAGATTTCTTCCAGTACGTACAGGTCCAGTTTCCGGATCTGCCGGCTTTCTTCCAGGATGGGGATGAAAATCCCGGGAGATATCATCCCTTTTTCCGGATCCATCCACCGGGACAGGGCTTCCACACTGGCAAGGGTCCCGGAAATGGTCCGGACCACCGGCTGGAAATACACCTGGATCCAATGTTTTTCCAAAGCTTCCCGGAAATGGTCGATTACATAATTCCGCAGATCCCGGGCTTCTCCCATGGTTTTGGTATAGAAGCATACATGGCGGTCCGGGATGTCCTTGATGCTGTCACAGGCCATCTGGGCCATGCCGCAGGCGCTTTCCACCGGGATGGTATCGTTTTCCACAGGATAGATGCCGAATTTCACATCCAGCCAGCTGGAATCGTACAAACCGTGGATCTGGCTGGAAATCACAGAAATCTGTTTTTCCAGGGAAGGCAGGGTGGTAAGCACCACGAAATGGTCGTCCATGAACCGGGAAATCAACTTGTTGGGAAAGTTCTCCCGGAGCACTTCGGTCATCCTGACCAGGAACTGATTGCCCTTTTCGCTGCCGTTGCGCAGGTTGTACTGGTTGAAGTTGTGGATATTCACGTAGACCAGGGCCATTTTCGGGGCCTTGGGATCATGGGCGGCCAAAGCCAGTACCATGGAGGCATGCCTTATGAACCGGGTCTTTCCGGGAAGCCCGGTAAGGGAGTCCGTATCGTAGATTTTGTATTTGGTATCGTTGTCCAGGAAAAAGACGTAAAAAACCGCCCCCACTCCGGGAATGAACACCCGATGGCCAAACTCCTCCACCCGACGGACGGATCCATCCTTCCGGATCACCCGGTAATTGACGAAATCCAGCTTGCTCCGGCTGCCGGCAATCTGCTGCCGAATGTCCCGTTCCACCTGTTCCCTGTCTTCCGGATGGACCAGGGTAACAAAAGACCCCCCTGTCAGTTCCAGGAAGTCATCAAAAGAAGAACAGCCAAACATGGACAGAAGCCAGGGATTGGCATAGAGGATTTCTTCCCGCTTGTTGTCCCGGTAAATCAGAACTCCTCCCGGCAGATGGTCCGGCATCTGCTGGAGGAGAAGATCCAGAGTCTGTTCTGTTGTCATGGATATCACCGTTCTTCCGGCACAGGATATTCGCCTTCCGGGAGAACCCAGAAGTATTCAATGGCGCCCAGGGTTTCGTCTCCTTTGAACAGGGGCTCTGTATGGACCATCACCGGAATCCGCCGGCCGGTCCGGTCTTTCAGGAACACGGGTTGCTGCCGTGACTGCCCATCATAGATGGTGGCCAGCATGGGGCAGAAATCATGGCACAGATGAGTCCCCTCCTGGTCGATGTGGTCCAGTTCTCCTTCATAACAGTGACGGCCCACCATTTCCTCCCGGCTGTATCCGGTAATGCGCTCGGCACCCCCACTCCAGAAAAGGATTTTCCGTTCCGTATCCAGCACATACATGCCAAAAGGAGCTTCATCCACCATCTTCTGAAGCAATTCTGTCATTTGAATATCCATGGAATCACCCGCTGTCTCCTGATTGTTCATACTGTTTCCGTAATTTGACAAAACAGATGACTTTTATCCATATTATAAGGGAATTTTACATAAAAGTCCACAATCGAACAGAGAAAAGAAATCAGCACCGAGACTCGCACCCCGCGGTTGGGCGTGCGAATTTTTTCACACCCCTTTTCAGAATTCAGGCGTCAGACCGCAAAAAGAATCCGGTTCGGCTCTCCTTACACCGCTCCACCTCTTCCGGAGTCCCGGCAGCCACGATCCTGCCGCCCTGGCAGCCGCCGCCCGGCCCCATGTCGATAATGTAATCAGCATTCCTGATCACATCAAGGTCATGTTCGATGACCACTACCGTGGCCCCATGGTCGATCAGGGTCTGGAAAACATGTAAAAGCGTCCTTACATCCTGGGGATGAAGGCCGATGGTCGGTTCATCGAAAATGAACACGGAATCACTCTGTCCTTTTCCCATTTCACTGGCAAGCTTCAGCCGCTGGGCTTCCCCACCGGAAAGTCCCGGTGTTTCTTCTCCCAGTGTCAGATACCCCAGACCCAGGTCGTGGAGGACCTGAAGCCTCTGCTGGAGGAGCTTCAATCCCCCCAGTGCCTGCAGCACCTGATCCACGCTCATATTCATGAGTTCTGGCAGGCTGTAGAGGTTTCCGTCCCGGGCTTTGCGGCGGATGTGAATAGCTTGCTGGCTGTAGCGGGATCCTCTGCAGTCCGGACAGGGAATCTTTACATCCGGCAGGAATTGGACGTCCAGCGAGATTTCCCCTGTGCCATCACAGGTGGGGCAGCGGAGTTTTCCTGTATTATAGGAGAAATCACCGGCTTTGCAGGACTGTTCCTTCGCCTCTGCTGTCCTGGCATATAGTTTTCTCAGCCCGTCGTGGACATTGGCATAAGTTGCCACCGTAGAACGCACATTGATCCCGATCGGTGCCGCATCGATCAGCTTGACCTGCGTGATTCCTTCTGCCTCAATACTTTCAATATGTCCTGGCAGTTTCTGTCCGTTGATTTTTGCCTGGAGCGCCGGTATCAGGCTCTCCAGGATCAGAGTGGTTTTGCCGGAGCCTGAGACACCGGTTACAACAGTGAGCCGTCCCATAGGGATCTTCACCTGCAAAGGATGTACTGTGTGGATTTTTCCTGTTTCCAGATGGATGGTCCCTTTGGCGAACAAAGAATCCTTTTCTGTCACTGGACGGATTCTTGATGTATATTGATCGGAAAGAAAAGGACCTATGACCGATTCCGGATTTTTTGCCACATCGGCGACCTTTCCCTGGGAAATCACCGTACCGCCCTCTGCTCCCGCACCTTTTCCCATCTCGATCAGCCAGTCAGCGTGTTTCAGGACCTGGGTGTCATGGTCAACAATTACGATGGAGTTTCCGTCTGCCAGCAGGTCGTCCATGACCCCTGTAAGGCCCTTGAGGTTAAAAGGATGGAGACCGATAGACGGTTCATCAAGGACATAGAGTACACCTGTGGTACGGTTCCGTACTGCCCTGGCCAGCTGCACCCGCTGCCGTTCTCCTGTGGACAGCGTGGACCCCGCCCTGTCAAGGGAAAGGTATCCCAGACCCAGGTCCATCAGCCGCTTGGAAACATCCAGGAAGGACTCACAGATGCTTTCAGCCATGGGGCGCATTTTTTCGGGCAAAGATGCCGGAACCCCCTGGACCCAGGGAATCAGTTCCGAAAGGGTCATGGCAGCTGCCTGATCCAGCCCGATTCCTCTGAGCCGCGGCGCACGGGCGGCTTCTGACAGTCTGGTGCCATGGCAGTCCGGACAGACATCTTCTTCCAGATATTTTTCCAGCCGTTTCATCCCCTTTTCGTCTTTGACCTTGGCCAGGGAATTTTTCACGGAATTGACTGCACTGTAGTAGGTGAAATCCATCTCTGCCGGCTCCAGAGTATTGGGATTGACATAATGGATATGATGTTTCTTCAGTTCGCCGTGATAGACGATTTCTTTCTCCTCCGGGGTCAGATCACGAAAAGGGACATTTGTCCGGACCCCCATGGTCCGAACAATGTCTTTCATCAGTGACCACATAAGGGTTCCCCAAACCACCACTGCGCCTTCATCGATGGTTTTGGAATCATCCGGTACCAGGGCCGCCTCGTTTACATTTTGGACAATCCCTGTTCCGCCGCAGGCAGGACAGGCGCCTGTACTGTTAAAGGCCAGTTCCTCCGCTCCGGGACCATAGAATTTCTCACCGCATACCGGACAGGTGATTTCCTGCATGGCCGCCACAGCGAAAGAGGGCGGGCAGTAATGGCCATTGGGACAGCGGTGGCTCCCCAGCCGGGAAAACATGAGACGCAGGCTGTTCAACAGTTCAGAAAGGGTCCCAAAAGTACTGCGGATGCCGGGGACACCCGGGCGCTGATGGAGGGCGAGGGCAGCTGGTACATACCGTATCTCCTCTACGTCCGCCCGTTCCGCCTGGGTCATCCGGCGCCGGGTGTAGGTGGAAAGGGATTCCAGATACCGCCGAGATCCTTCCGCATACAGGACCCCCAGGGCCAGGGAGGATTTCCCGGACCCGGACACCCCGGCAATTCCCACGATTTTGTGGAGAGGGATGTCCACGTCGATATTTTTCAGATTATGGACCCTGGCCCCCCGGACCTCTATATGGTCAGGGATGGAAGGGATATGTTTTGTGCTCATGCAGCATTATCTCCTTTGCTTGAAAGCCTTTGCATCTATCATAATACAGATCATTAAAAAAAACGTTGAGACAGGGCCTCTGGCAAAATGCCGCCGGAGCCGCCCGTTCCTGCAGCTCTCTCCAGGCGCGGGAGATGTACCCAGATACGCGAAAGCAGATGGGTGCATATCCTACGAATTTTGGCCGGGGCACAAGAAGGGCCCAGATGCACGAAAGCGGGAGATGTGGATTGTGGCATAGTACATAGGCGTACATGCCGCGATCCAAATCTCCCGCTGACAAAACAGATGGGCTCTCATTGTGCCCCGGGGTTATGCGTTAGCCCTTTTATTGCCTAGTCCTGGTTCGGATTCCAACTGCTCCCCGAGTATTCCAAAGGATGAGCGTGGCTGAAGGAAGCGCCGCAGCTGGGGCAACCGGTTTCTCCGCAGTCATTGCAGTACAGAGCACCGCAGTTGCCGCATTCAAAGAGCACCGGGCTCTTTTCTTCCCCATTTTCGCTTTCACAGTACCCGCAGGTGTTGCTGTTGCTGCCGGCTTCCTGTTCCAGGGTCACTTCCACCTGACGGTCCAGTTCTTCCTGGTTGGGCGCTTTTTCCGCATATTCCGGGAAGACAATGGAGTTTTCCTTGAAGATGTGGACGAATACGTCATTGATGAATTCTTCCAGCAACTGATAGGTCCGTTTGAAAGTGGCACAGGCATCAGCAGGAGCGGTGAAATGATCGGTGAGGGATTCGATTTCCTTGATGATGTCCCCGGCGGCAGAATGATCTTTTTCCAGGTTCTGGATCAGGGTGAGGACTTCCAGGTTGGGCTGGGGATAGGACCGCATCAGCGGGAACACCATCCGTTCTTCCCGGGCAAAATGTTCTTCCAGTTCAGTTTTCAGAGTACCGTAGAGATGATGGAGGCGGGTGAGCAGTTCCCCGTGGTGGACGAAATGGACCAGAAGGATCTTGTTCAGGTCCGTTTCGATTTCTGCCATGTATTTCCGTTCATCCACATGGTGAGTGGCTTCCAGGTCCTGGAGCATGTCAGGGATGGAAAGGTTCTTGAACCGTTCCAGGGATTCCTGCTGGCTGCCGGTTTTAGCGCTGTGGGCGGCAATGAATTCATTCAGGTCTGCCACCACCTTTTCCGCATCCAGATCCGTATTCTTCACAGCTTCTTCCAGAGGGATCCCCCCGCCGCAGCAGTAATCCAGGTGGAGTTCATTGAAAAAGGGAATGGTCTGGGGATAATCCCGTACAACGTCAGCCAAAGTATTCTTCACAGTAATCATGGAACATTCCTCCCAATTTGTTTGGTGTTTGTTTGATGGTCTAAGTATAGTAGATTAGTAGAAATAATTCCGTTGCCATGACAACTGCATAGAGTAACTTATTCATGTGCTTTTTCTTCTGCTTCATCAGCATGAAGATGTCTGTGGATGGGGTCCTCCGAGGGGCCGGCGATATGCAGATGTTCACCATCGCCAACTTGGTCAACTTAGGACTCCGGGTCAGCCTAGCCATGGCCCTGGCCCCCGCTTCGGCCTCCCCTTCGTCTGGTACGTCGTCTCCCTGGGCTGGCTGGCCAATTTCCTGCTTTCTGGCTGGGAATATCGGCGAGGAAAGTGGAAGGGAAAGAAAATGGATCCGTCGATCAGATGAATAGCTGGAAGGGATCTGTCCGGTTCCGACAGCGTCTTGCTTCCTTTCTACCCTCCATAGACTATTACGCCCAGAACAGCGGAAGCCAAGATCAGCCCAACGGGTGAAAGCTTCTTTTTCATAGCCCGCTGGTAACCCCTTTTTCCCAAAATCAGGCCAAGAATCACAAAAAGTGCCTGGAACGCCTGTTGGGGCTGCTTCCCTTGGCCGAGGCAATGCTGGAAGGTCATATAGAGGCCAGTCGCCAGCACGATACCCGTCACGCAGGGTTTCATCCCTCGCAAAAGACTCTGGATATATCGGTTGTCCAGCAGGTGATGGAGTATTGCCGTAACCAGAATGATGATCAGGAACGAAGGCAGGACAACGGCGGCTGTCGCGGTGATGGCTCCCAGAAAGCCTCCCTGGCTGCTTCCTACATAAGTCGCCAGATTGACCATAATCGGTCCCGGGGTACTTTCACTGACGGCAATCATATAGGTCAGCATGTCGTCATTCAGCCAGCCGTAGGACAGGACGACGTCCCGGATCAGAGGGATCGCACCATATGCACCTCCGAAGGCAAAACATCCGACTTTCAAAAATCCTGCAAATAAATCCAGATAGATCATTTTCCGCCACCACCTTCTTGATGGGATGGCGCCTGCAGCCTGGAAACTGCCAGACTGATTCCTGCTGCCAGGAGCATCAGCCGGATGGAAGAAATCGGTAGACTAAAGATATCGCTGCAGAGCATGGCCAAACAGGAACCCAGGAGGATGCCCCGTGACAGCCACGTCCTGGCGCCTTTTCTCAGCATCATCATGGCTGCCTCCAAAATCAAAAGCCCCACAGCGATTTTGATTCCCTGGAATGCGGCAGCCAGCAGTTTCCACGTAAAGAAATCATACAGGAACAGCGAAGCGGCCAAAATGACCAGAAAAGGAGGGACGACGATGCCAAAAGTAGCTGCAAAAGCTCCCGCCAATCCGGCCTGCTTATATCCGATAAAGGTGGCACAGTTGATGGCGATGGGACCGGGCGTAGATTCTGCAATTACGGTAATATCCATCAGTTCCTCATGGGTGATCCAGTTCTTTTCTTCCACACAGCTGTGCTCGATCATGGAAATCATGGCATACCCGCCCCCAAAGGTAAACAGTCCGATTTGGGCAAAAGTCAAAAACAAATCCCTGAGCTGATTCTGGTTCATGCTTTTTTCCCCCGATATTCACATTGGCAGGCTTTTTGCTCACGGTCCACCTGCAGAGAATCCCTCCGCATCTGTTCCACCTGCTCCGCCAGGAAGTCAATGGCTTCTTGGTCCGGCAGATAGTGCATATGATAGCCGTACTTTTCTCCATAGACCAAACCTGCTTCCCTCATGATCTTCAAATGCTGTGAAATGGCCGATTCCGAGATCCCGAACTTTTTGGAAAGAGACCGGACGCAGTGCTTCCTTTCCAAAAGTGCCTGATAGATCTTCAGCCGCATGGGTTCTCCCAGTGCCTTCAATATACGGTCAAGTTCCATAATTCCGCCTTCTTTGATTTAGTATTTACTTAAATATAACAGATTATTTTAATTTAGTAAATACTGAATTAGTTTTTAATCCCTCTGAAAGGCCGTAAGGTACAGGAGATGTGCCCAGATACGCGAAAGCAGCGGATTTTGGCTGGGGCATAGTACAAAGACGTACATGCCACAGTCAAAATCCGTTGCTGACAAAGTAGATGGGTACATATCCCGTGCCTGGGTTATGCGTCGGCGATGTCGGCGATAAGCGCCTCCACCTCCCCCTCCTCCGTACTCCAGGAGGTGCAGAAGCGGACTACCAACCGGCCGTCTTCCAGGTCCCCTTCTTTTTCAAAGACATATTTTTGGGCCAATTTTTCCGCCTGTTCCGGAGTGAGGACCACAAACTGCTGGTTGGTGGGACTGACCACGTATTCAGGAATCCCCTTCTGCCGGAAGGCTTCCCTGATCCGAAGGGCAAAGGCATCCGCCCGGGCAGCCAGTTTGAAATACAGGCCATCCCGGAGCAGAGTATAGAACTGAAGGCCCAGAAGCCAGCCTTTGGCCAGGACGGCTCCGCTCTGTTTCATATGGGCCTTGAACCGGCGGACAGCTTCCGGATGAGTAAGGACCAGCGCTTCCCCAAAGAAGGCGCCGCATTTGGTGCCGCCCAAGTAAAAAGCGTCCGTAAGCTGGGCCAAATCCGGCAGGGTCAGGTCATTGTCCGGAGCAGCCAATCCATAGGCCAGCCGGGCTCCGTCTACAAAGAGAGCCATCCCATATTTCCGGCAGACTTCTGAAATGGCGGTAAGTTCCGCTTTGGAATACAGGGTGCCGTATTCAGTGGTGAAAGAAATATAGACCATTGAAGGCCGAGTGAGCCATTCCGGTTCACCGGCATCATAATAGGACCGGACTTCCTGTTCAATCTGGGCGGCGGTGATTTTCCCGTCTTTCTGGGGCAAAGCCAGGATCTTGTGGCCGGTATTTTCGATAGAAGCACATTCATGGCCATTGATGTGACCGGTGGAAGCGCAGACCACACTGTCACATGAGCTCAGAAAGGCCGCGATGGTCACCAGGTTCACCTGGGTGGCTCCTGGGAAGAAATACACTTTGCCCTGGGGACACTGGCACAAGTCCAGGATCATTTTTTCTGCCTTGTCACACCATTCATCGGTACCATAACCGCTGAACTGGGTATCGTTGGTACGGACCAGGGCTTCCAGGATGTTGAGATGGGCCCCGTGGTTGTAGTCATTGTTGAATCGGATCATGATAAGTCCTCCCTGAAAAGATGATTTACCCCTTGATTCTATCATAAATCCAGCCCTTTGTCCTAAATCCCTTAAAAGACGTCAGAACCGGCCCTCACGGGCCTCTCAGAAGGCAGACGTCAGCTTTGTCCGATGCAGATGCAAGTTTCCAGCCTGTCCATAGCCAACAAGCTGACATCCGAAATCTGTAGGCCTCCGGCCGTGTCTGACGTCTTTTTTCTCCCTCGATTTTTTCCCTGAGCACCAGAGTAGGTCAGATGCGCGAATACGACAAAGCAGATGGGTGCATATCCCGCGAATCTCGGCCGGGACACAAGAAGGGTCCAGATGCGCGAAAGCGAGAGATTTGGATTGTGGCATAGTACATAGGCGTACATGCCGCAATCCAAATCTCCCGCTGACAAAGCAGATGGGCCCTTATTGTGCCCCGATGTTATGCGTTAGCCGCTTACTCCCATTCGATGGTCGCCGGCGGCTTGCTGGTAATATCGTAGACCACACGGTTTACCCCGGGGACTTCGTTTACGATTCTTCTGGAAACGATGTCCAGCACGTGGTAGGGAATGTGGGACCAGTCAGAGGTCATGCCATCGGTGCTGTTGACGGCACGAAGAGCGATGGTGTTGCTGTAGGTCCGGAAGTCACCCATGACACCGACACTGCGAATGTTGGGGAGACAGGCGAAATACTGCCAGATGGACCGTTCCAGACCGGCTTTGGCGATTTCTTCCCGGAAAATAGCATCGGCTTCCCGGACGATGTGGAGCTTTTCTTCGGTGACTTCGCCCAGGACACGGATGGCCAGGCCAGGACCCGGGAAGGGCTGGCGCCATACCAGTTCAGAGGGAATGCCCAGTTCTTCGCCTACGGCACGGACTTCATCCTTGAACAGTTCCCGGAGGGGTTCGATGAGGCCCAGTTTCATGTCTTTGGGCAGGCCGCCTACATTGTGGTGGCTCTTGATGGTGGCAGAGGTGCCGGTACCTCCGGATTCCACCACGTCAGGATAAATGGTCCCCTGGACCAGGAAGTCCACGTGACCGATCTTTTTGGATTCTTCTTCGAAGACCCGGATGAATTCTTCCCCGATGATCTTCCGTTTCTTTTCAGGGTCGCTGACACCTTTCAGTTTGCTGAGGAAACGGTCCTGGGCGTTGACCCGGATCAGGTTCATATCAAAATCCCGTTTAAAGACCTGTTCCACCTGGTCTCCTTCATCCTTCCGCAGGAGACCGTGATCCACGAACACGCAGGTGAGCTGTTTGCCCACAGCCTTGTGGACCAGGACGGCGGCCACGGAGGAATCCACCCCGCCGCTCATGGCGCAGAGTACGTTCTTGTCCCCTACCTTTTCCCGGATTTCCCGGATCTTGTTCTGTGCAAAGGAAGACATGGTCCAATCCCCGGACAGATTGCAGATATTGAACAGGAAATTGGAGAACATCTGCTTGCCAAAGGGAGTGTGCATCACTTCCGGATGGAACTGGACGCCGTACAGTTTCTTTTCCTCATTCTGCATGGCAGCGATGGGACATTCTTCCGTCTGAGCAATGACCGTAAAGCCTTCTGGTGCTTTTTCCGCATAGTCCTGATGGCTCATCCAGCATACATTGTTCTTTTCCAGACCGGAGAAGAGACGGGTTTCGTTGTCCAGGGATACAGCGGTCTTGCCGTATTCCCCGCTGCCGGCATGGGCCACTTTGCCGCCCAGAGCCTTGGTCATAAACTGATCCCCGTAGCAGATACCCAGGACAGGGATGCCCATTTCGAAGATGCCCTCATCCACGCTGGGGGTATTTTCCGCATAGACACTGTTGGGACCGCCGGACAGGATGATGGCCTTGGGATTCTTGGCTTTGATCTTGTCCAGGGTATAATTGTAAGGAATGATTTCGCAGTACACACCGCATTCACGAACTCGTCTGGCAATCAGCTGGCTGTACTGTGCGCCGAAGTCAACAACCAGGACAACCTCATGCTGTAAATTATCCATACTCTGCCTCCCTTTGGTAGTTTGTAATATTTAAAACAGTATACTATAAATCGCCGTTTCTTTCAATTCCAAATCCGATTATTTTTCGTTGGACAGGCCCAATTTTTCGAAAATCAGAAAGGCCAGGCTGGTCAGGATGGCTACCACCGTTGCCAGGCCCATGCCTTTCAGCTGGACGGGCCCGATGTGGACCGCTGCCCCGGAAAGACCGCTGATCATGGTCACGGCTGTGAGGATCAGGTTCTTGGGCTGGGTAAAGTCCACTTTCCGTTCCACCATCATCCGGAGGCCGGACGCTGCAATAAAACCGAACAATAAGATGCAGACGCCCCCCATCACCGGGGTGGGGATTCCGTGGATCACCGCAGCGATCTTCCCGATGAAGGAAAACAGGATGGCGAAAATGGCTGCGCCGCCGATGACCCAGGTGCTGTACACCCCGGTAATGGCCATGACCCCCATGTTTTCCCCGTAGGTAGTATTGGGAGTGGACCCCAGGAGCCCGGAGAGCACGTTGGAAAGACCATCCGCCATAAGGGACCGGTGGAGCCCGGGATCCTTGATCAGGTCACGTCCTACAATGTCGCTGGTGACGAACAGATGCCCCAGATGTTCCGCCAGCACCACAAACAGGGCGGGCAGGATCATCATGATGGCGGACACATTGAACCGGGGCTGGTAGAAGGTGGGGAAAGAGAACCAGGCGGCGGTTTCCACCGCAGAGAAGTTCACCACACCCATGAACCAGCTGAGGACGTAGCCGGACACCACCCCGATAAGGATGGGGATGATGGCGATGAATCCCCGGCCCAGGACGGTGGCCAGGATGGTCACAATCAGGGTGAACATGGAAATGGTCATGGCCTGACCGTTGGTCATCCCCTGGACCGGATCCACGAAGCCGCTCATGTTGAGAGCCAGGGGCGCCAGTTCCAGACCGATGATGGCCACAATGGACCCCATGGCCGCGGGCGGAAACAGCACATCGATCCAATCCGTGCCGATTTTCTTTACCATAAGGCCGATCAGGATGAAGCAGAGGCCGAAGGCAATGAAGCCTCCCTGGGCGTCTCCATAGGTCATCCCCGGGGTAGCGCACACCGCCAGCACAGGGGAAATGAAGGCGAAGCTGGAGCCCAGATAGGCCGGGAGCTTCCATTTGCAGATGGTCAGATACAGCAGGGTGCCCACCCCGTTCATAAACAGGGCGGTGGCAGGGTCCACGTGCAGGAGAAAAGGCACCAGTACGGTGGAACCGAACATGGCAAACAGATGCTGCAGGCTCAGAGGGATGGTTTCCAGGACCGGAAGCTTTTCTTCCACGTGGATGATTCGTCGTTCTTCCATGGATCATGACTCCTTTTTTCTTTTCATTTCTTTTATTTTACCATATCCGGCAGGGAAGAAGAAAGGAATGTTGGTACATTCTGGGGGCCGCCCGGCCGGCGGCCCTCCAGGGTTCATACGGTTTTCCCGAAATCTCCGGAAGCTGAAAAAAGGACTGTTGCTTATGCAACAGTCCTTCAAATTTCAATGGTGCCGGGGACCGGAATCGAACCGGTACGGAGATCACTCTCCGAGGGATTTTAAGTCCCTTGCGTCTGCCAGTTCCGCCACCTCGGCGAAAAAGTTAAATTGGAGGCGACGCCCAGAATCGAACTGGGGATAAAGGTTTTGCAGACCTCTGCCTTACCGCTTGGCTACGTCGCCATATGAAAATGGAGCGGAAAACGAGATTCGAACTCGCGACCCCCACCTTGGCAAGGTGATGCTCTACCACTGAGCTACTTCCGCATAAAGAATGGTGCCTCAGCGCAGAATCGAACTGCGGACACAAGGATTTTCAGTCCTTTGCTCTACCAACTGAGCTACCGAGGCAAATTGGCGACCCAGGACGGACTCGAACCGACGATCTCCGCCGTGACAGGGCGGCATTCTAACCAACTGAACTACTGGGCCGTTGTCAGGAAACACCCTCAGGTGCTGCCGACTTGATTAGTATACTGTATAGTAAGGAAAATGTCAAGGATAATTTAAGGCAATGGGAAATAAACTTCGCATTGCCGTCGCCGGTCATCAGTCAACGGCGGTCAGAAGGGACCCGGGCAGCGGATTCCTTCGATTCAGATAAAACCATAGAGAACGCATCCTCCCATGGACAAACAGCGACGGTATCAGGCTGTTTGCTGAGACTAGGGATACCAATTACATGCAAAAAAAAAGACTGCCCCATTTCTGGAGCAGTCTTTTCATTGCTTTTGGAATTATTTCCGCAGGCCCAGTCTTTCTACAATGCTTCTGTACCGTTCGATGTTTTTCTTCATCAGGTAGTTCAGCAGGCCACGGCGCTGACCAACCATTTTCAGCAGGCCGCGACGGGAATGATGGTCCTTCTTGTTGGCTTTCAGGTGTTCGGTCAGATAGCTGATCCGTTCGGTCAGGATGGCGATCTGTACTTCAGGAGACCCGGTGTCCTGTTCGTTGATGCGGTAGGTTTCGATGAGTTCTTTCTTTCTTGCAGGCGTTAACATTGTTCTTTTCCTCCTTAGTCATAGAAAAGCCCGTGGCTGCAGCTGGCGTCGGAGTGTCGCGCAGCAGCGCCAAGGTTCAAAGAATTGTGCTCTTCCAGCACGTTGGCATTATAACATACTTTACAGTTTGGTGCAAGGGAAAAGGAAGGGCCATCAGGACCCTTGCGACAGCAGATACACGCAGTACTGATTCATGCTGACTCCTTCTTCTTTGGCGTGTTCGGCCAGACGGCGGTGCAGGCTTTTGGGGATCCGCAGCTTAAACTGTCCGGAATATCCATTGGCAGATACCGGTTCTGCAATCTCCACTCCGCTTTCCAAGGCTGCGGCCAGCCACTCCTTCTTCGCATCTTCAGCATTTTTGGCAGCCTCTTCCATGGAATCACCGACCGTGATGCATCCCGGCAAATCCGGATAACGGGCCACATATCCCCCCTCATCCGGATCTGGAACGATTTCCAGCCGATAGGGAAGCGCCATATAATATTCAATCGTTTTCATTTCCAGCTTCCTCCTCCACCACCTGGCGGACCATCTCGACATATACTTTTTTGATGGGTTCATGTTTGGGGACAGTAATGGGGTTTTTTCCAGGTTTCCTGAAAGTATAATGGCTGCTTCCGCCTCTGGGCGCACTCATTACATACCCATAACTCTCCAATATTTTTCTTAGTTCATCAAACCTCATGTCTTTTGATAAAGTGAGTATTTTTTTCAGCAATTTTTCCCATTTAGACATATCGTTCCTGCCTTTAGTATAATTGACACCATATATGGTGTCAATATCTTGTTTCCTATTGTGTACTGTCCAACGTTTTCCCTGATATTACATAGTATGTATTTTACTATATTTGTAGAATATTTCAACTTTTTATAGTGAAGCTAAAAAAGACGTCAGCCTGTTGGCAGTCAGCAGAGGATCCCTGCTTTCCATACCGAACAAATCTGACGTCTGCCATCTCAAGGCCCAAAAAGGAATAGTAATAATGTCCTTTTAGATCAGGTTAATATTTTAGACAGGAATTTCTGGGCCCGTTCCGATTTGGGATGAGCGAAAAATTCCGCCGGCGGGGCGCTTTCCACCAGATAGCCCCCATCCATGAAATGGATCATGTCGGATACATCCCGGGCAAAGCCCATTTCGTGGGTCACCAGTACCATGGTAATGCCGCTCTGGGCCAGTTCCCGGATCACGTCCAGCACCTCTTTCACCATTTCCGGATCCAGGGCGGACGTAGGTTCATCCAGGAGTAGCACATCCGGATGCATGGCCATGGCCCGGGCGATGGCCACCCGCTGCTGCTGGCCCCCGGAAAGCCGGCTGGGATATTCTCCTGCCTTGTCAGCCAGCCCAACTTTGGCCAAGAGTTCCCGGCCATCTTTTTCTGCTTCTTCCCGGCTTTTCCCATTGACCACCATGGGGGCATAGGTCACGTTCCGGAGTACGGTCATGTTTTTGAACAGGTTGAAATGCTGGAACACCATCACTTCTTTTTTCCGGATGTCCGCAATCTTTATCGCCGGTGCCAGAATATCCTGACCTTCGAAGATGATCTTTCCCCCATCAGGTTTTTCCAGCAGGTTCAGACACCGGAGCAGGGTGGATTTTCCACTGCCGGAAGGACCGATGATGGTCACCACCTGTCCCCGCTCCACCTCCAGGCTGATGTCCTTCAGGACTTCCAGACTGCCGAAATGTTTGGCCACATGTTCTACTTGGATAATGTTGTCAGTCACTGATACGCACCTTCTTTTCTACATATCCTCCAATGAAGGTTATTCCCATTACCAGTACGTAATAAACAACCGCAGCAATGATAAACGCTTCAAAGGCACGAAAAGTCTTTGCCTGCACAAGATCAGCCCAACGCAGGGTATCCGCTACACCAATAACAGACACAAGACTGGAGTCTTTCAGTAAGGCAATGCTTTCATTAACCAGTGCAGGAAAGGTATTTTTAATAGCCTGTGGCAGAATGACATCTAGAATAAAACGATGTTTGGGTACACCTAAAGAAAACGCAGCTTCCCACTGGCCCTTGTCAACAGAAAGAATTCCCCCACGAAGAGCTTCTGAAATATAAGCGGCGGAATTCATTCCAAAGGACAGCACACCAGCCTCCAAAGCAGAAATCGTGTAGCCGGTCAATTGAGGAGTAGCAAAATAAATCAGCATGAGCTGGACCAGCAACGGCGTACCGCGAAATACAGAAATATAGAATTTAGCGAAGGGCGACAGTATCCTGTTTTTTGAAATCGTGAATAAGGCCAAGATGAAACCGCCAATGAATCCCAGGAACGTGGAAAAGAATGTGAATTTCAGCGTAATCCAAACAGCCGACGTCAATAAGGGAAAATAGGGCTCCAGCACATAAAATTTAAACATGATGAACCGTCTCTTTCTTAGTCCAGGTTTAGAGAAGAAAGCCGGCTCTTAGAGGCCGGCATCCTTCACCATTTTTTCATAGTTTTTCGTTTGTTCTTCACCCAGATTCTTTACCAGAATCTTGTGGAATTCACCATTTTTCATCATTTCATTCAGGATTTCATTGACTTTGTCCACATCTTTGGAATCCTTTGGCAAAGCAATGCAGAAGATTTCATCCTTATCAGTGGACAATGCCAGCATATGCATTTCCAGTTCCGGATGTTCTTTGCAGAAAATAATGGCATGAGTACCATCCACCAGTCCAGCATCCAGACGTCCATTCAATACATCCTGTACTACCAACAGAGAAGAATCAAGTTCCACTACATCAATCCCAGGGACAGCCTTCAAATCTCTTGCATAGGTAGTACCCATAGTCGTACCGGCCTTTTTCCCTTTCAGCATTTCCAGCGAAGAAAAATTTGTTCCTTTCTTGGCGATAATAGCTTTGGGTGGATAATAATAGGCCTTGGAGAAGCTGACCACTTTGCTCCGTTCATCAGTAGGAGAAAGGCCTGCCACAACCATATCAGCACGCCCGCTTTGCAGAGTCGGAACCAAGGAAGCAAATTTCATATCCTGAAACTCCACTTTCTTGCCCATTTTCTTACCAATGTATTCAGCAAGATCAATATCGATTCCTACAAATTTTCCTGTTTTTTCATCAATAGATTGAAAAGGCGGGAATGTACAGTTGGTGGCTACTTTTAGCACACCATTGGGAGCACTGTCTTTGGCCGTATCAGCTGCCTTTTTCTGCTCTCCCCCGCATCCGGCCAGAAGAACAGAAGCAGACAGCACCATCAGCCCCATTGCAATCATTTTCATCATTTTACTTTTCATCATTGTATCCCCTCTCTGGACAACTTGTCCCTTTATCTTTTATATTCTGGAAAGCCATTTTGTACCAACAGATAGCGGGCCACCTGTTCATCCGTGGCAATCCACGCACCATGGTCTTTGGCATACCGGACAAATTCACGCAGATTACGCAAATAGCCCGGACGGCCAATATACTGCGGATGCATAACAAAATTCATAAATCCTTTTTCTTCCAGGATTCCGTCCAGTTCTTCTTCCCAGATTTGAATGAATTCTCTCCCGCTTCGCAGATTGGTATGCATGGGGGATTGAATAGTATACATGTCATAAGCCGTATCATCATGAATACTATCCTTGGGAAGTTCCACAATAGGAACTGTCTCTCCATTAATCTGATGAAGGAACGGTCTGTCAGTATCTCTCCAGTTGGAAGAATAGATATATCCCCGTTCTTTCCATAACCGTAAATGAAAATCATAAAGATACCCTTCCGGACTGCGGTTCCCCATGGGGCGTTTTCCCGTGATGCCGGTGAGTATTTTTTCACATTTCTCCATCAGGGCATTTTCTTTTTCATAATCATCATAAGCTTCATGTTTGTATCCATGATAGGATATTTCATGCCCTTGGAAAGCAATTTCACGAATGACTTCCGGATGTAGTTTCGCTATATATGCTGGAGTGAAAAAGGTTGCCTTGACCTGTTCTGATTCCAACATCCTTAAAATCCGTGGGATTCCCTGGCGAACAGAATAGACTCCCCTGGACAAATTCACCGGATGATGGATATTTTCAGGATTCCGTGTAGTCCACATGGTTTCTGCATCAATATCAAAGGACAGACACAGCGCCATCTTGTAAGGTTCCGGCCAGTGATAATTCATATCTGTTCACCTCCCCTGGATTCATAGAAGTCCTTTACATAATTTGCCACCGTTTCACAATCTGCAATCCAGGCGCCTCTCTGCTGCATATAAAGAATTAATTTTTCCAGCATATGGATTCGGCTGACTCGACCGCTGAGCTGGGGATGGAGTTTCAGGACCATCACCTTATCACCTTCTGCCGCCAGTTCATCAAATGCATCCTGCCACTGGACATATACATCATCTGGACGCGAACTGCATAATATGGTCGCTGAATCTGCATAAGAAAAATAATAATAGGTAAAATCATCCAGCGTCACATCAGTAGGAAGTTCTATGATTCCATTGGGAAGCTGGTATGGCCAATCGCAGTCTTTTAGTGTGGAGTCATAGAGATATCCCTGTCTCTGAAACAGATCCAAACTGTATTCCTGTAAGGTATCCAAAGGTCCCCGAGCCCCTGTCGGCTTTTTTCCAGAAACCTCAACAATCAGATTTTCAGCTTTCGCCAGATTTTCCTTTTCTTCCTCAATAGGAATGCCCAAGCGGCTGTCATGCTCATACCCATGGTATCCGATTTCCAACCCTCTGTCGGCAATTTTCTTCACCGCATCCGGATATTCTTCGATGATCTTCCCGGGAATAAAGAACGTGGCAGGCAGATGCTGCCGGTCCAGCAGAGCCAGGCACCGGTCCAGACCTTCGTGAGGGCCGTACTGGCCCCGGGAAAAGTCAGAGAATCCGATGGTTTTCTTCCCGATGACGGAATGACGCAACAGTTCCGCGTCAAAATCAAAAGTCAGCATGACGGCGATCCGCTTGCCTCCCGGCCACTGGATCCCATCCCCGTTTTTCAAAGCAATCAATAATTTCACCTTCCGTGCCATAGTATAGGATTCTGATTGGAATAAAGGTTATTATAGCACATATAAGATAACGTTGTGCATATTTTTTCACTGATTATGAATACATATAATTTCATGTATCATTTGTTACAAAAAAAAAGAAGCTGCCTGCTTGTTACGCAGACAGCTTCCTGATTTCTCTCTTACAGAGCAGCCTTGGCAGTTTCCACCAGTTTGGCGAAAGCAGCGGCATCGTTTACAGCCATGTCGGCCAGGACTTTCCGGTCCAGCACAACGCCGGCTTTGGTCAGGCCGCAGATGAAACGGCTGTAGCTCAGGCCGTTGGCCCGGGTAGCAGCGTTGATCCGGGCGATCCACAGCTGACGGAATTCGCGTTTCTTGGCTCTTCTGTCACGACGGGCATACATCAGGCCCTTCATGACGGTTTCATTGGCTTTTTTGAACAGCTTGCTCTTGGAACCTCTGTAGCCTTTGGCCAGCTTCAGGATATGTTTATGACGTCTATGGGCAGTTACGCCGACTTTAATTCTTGCCATTGTTTATTTCCTCCTTGGAATCTCTGAAATCTCTCAAACAGTGAAATTATGCGTACGGCAGCATCTTGGCTACACGTTCGTGGTCGGTCTTGTGGACCAGACCCGCTTTACGCAGGTTTCTCTTACGGGTAGGAGATTTGTGTTCCAGGATGTGGCTCCGGAAAGCTTTACCACGTTTGAATTCACCGGTAGCGGTGGCTTTGAAGCGTTTAGCAGCAGATCTGCGGGTTTTCATTTTCGGCATGATTGGACATCCTCCTTGTTATTTGGCACTTTTGGGAGCAACGATCATGATCATGTTGCGTCCTTCCAGCTTCGGCTTTCTTTCCACAGTGGCAATCTCCTGCAGTTGGTCAGCCATTCTATTCAGTAATTGTTCACCCAGTTCCGGATGGGTCATTTCCCGGCCCCGGAACATGATGGTAACTTTTACCTTGTCACCGCCCTGTAAGAAGCGGATGGCATTCTTGGTCTTTACTTCGAAATCGTGGTCTTCGATGCGGATCCGGAGTTTGACTTCCTTCACATCGATGATTCTCTGGCGCTTCCGGGCCTCTTTTTCTCTCTTCTGCTGTTCATAGAGATACTTGCCGTAATCCATGATCCGGCAGACCGGGGGTTTGGCCTTGGGAGCGATTTCCACCAGGTCCAGATGCTTTTCTTCGGCCAGGTGCAGGGCATCATGGAGAGACATGATTCCAAACTGTTCCCCGTCCGCAGAATTTACACGAACTTCTCTTGCGCGGATGGCTTCATTGATCCGCAGTTCATCTTTTGCTATGACGTTCACCTCCAATAGGTTAGACAGACAATAAAATAAAAACGGGCGAACCAAAGTCCACCCGTTGCAAATCCGTATCACTGACCCTGTCGAGCATTGCCGCAAGGTGAGAAGCAGGTGGCCTCTACTTTGGTTACTTGATTATTATACCACAGGGATATTATTTTGCAAGCTTTTTTACATCATCTGCCGGAATTTCTCAATGGGCAGCAGCCGGTAGAGCACCATGCAGATCACCAGATCCGGCAGCAGATAGGAACCGTTGGCCACCAGGGAATAGACTGCCGGGGACATGGTGGCTGGCGCATAGCTGGCAAAGAACACCACCCCGGAAAGGAAATGGAACAGATACCGGACGGCCACCCCCACGGCCATGCCCAGATAGGGCCGCTGAGGGAAGAATCCGCACAGCCCCAGGGCCATGAAAGGCAGGGGATAATCCAGGAGCACCTGGACCGGATGGAGGATGTAGGGGTTCAGCAGCAGGTTCAGCAGCCCGTACACGAACCCGGCCATGATCCCCACCCGGGGGCCGTACACAAAGGCTATGAGCATCATGGGCAGCATACCTCCCAGGGTAATGGTGCCTCCGTAGGGCATCCGGTAAAGGGGCAGCAGGCTCAGCACCAGGGTCAGGGCCAGGAGCAGGCCGCAGACAGTGGCCTGGTGAGTGGTGATCTTCATTGGCCGTCCCTCTCTTCTCTTGCCTGGCGCATCAGGGCGATTTCCGCCTGGTAGCCGGCCAGTTCATTGGGGGTCTCCAGGATAAAGGGCAGGTCCCGGAGGGCCGGATGATTCACCACGTTTTTCAGGGTTTCCAGTCCGATGCATCCCAGGCCCAGCTTTTCGTGCCGGTCCTTGTGGGCTCCCAGGGGATTTTTGCTGTCGTTGAGATGGATGGCTTTCAGCCGGTCCAGCCCAAGGGTCCGGTCGAATTCTTCCAGTACTCCGTCCAGATTAGAAGCGATGTCATACCCTCCGTCCCACACATGGCAGGTATCCAGGCACACCCCCACTTTTTCCGGATGGTCCAGCCGGTCGATGATGGCCCGGAGTTCTCCGAAGGTCCGGCCCACTTCCGTCCCCTTCCCGGCCATGGTTTCCAGGAGCAGGGTGGTGGAAAGATCCGGATCCAGCACGGCGTTCAGGCACTGGGCAATGAGAGCGATGCCTGTTTCCGACCCCTGTCCCAGGTGGTTTCCCGGGTGCATGTTGTAATAGTTCCCGGGCACCGCCTCCAGCTTTCTCAAATCATCGGCGATGGTTTCCCGGGCAAAAGTCCGCACATCCTCCTTGGAAGAAGCCGGATTCAGGGTATAGGGAGCGTGGGCCACCAGAGGGATGGTCCGATTGAGCTCCCAGAGGGCCTGGAATTTTTCCACATCTTTGGGATCGATTTCCTTGGCTTTGCTGCCCCGGGGATTCCGGGTAAAAAAGGCAAAGGTATCCGCCCCGATGGAAAGAGCCGTCTTCCCCATGGCGGCGAATCCTTTGCTGGAGGACAAATGGCATCCAATATGAAGCATCCTGTATGTACTTCCTTTCGTTTATTTCACGTGGCTTGCAAAATCAAAGGGCAGTTCGATGATGTACCGCATGCCCCGGCCTTCCGCATTGTCCGCCCGGATCTGTCCCCCCATCAGGGTCACCAGACGCTGGGTCACCACCAGGCCCAGGCCTCCGTGGACTTTGGCGCTGCCCACCTGCCGGGTCAGTTCAAAAGGCAGGAAGGCTTTCTCCACCATTTCCTGGGGCACCCTCATGCCGGCGCAGAGCACGGTGAATTCCATGGCAACTTTTTTGTTCTTCACCAGTTTCTGCCGTACGGCGCAAAGGACTTTCTGTCCCCGGTCCGTAAACAGCAGAACATGGGTGAGCAGGTTCAGCAGTACCTGTTCCAGCCGTTTTTCGTCCCCGATCAGGTTGGGATACAAGAGAGGTTCCACGGTGCAGTCGTAGGTGATGTCCCGTTTCTCCCCTTCTTTCTGGAACAGCTGGTTCAGTTTGGTCAATGTCTCATCCACATTGAATTCCTCGCTGCGGATTTCCAGGGTGCCGTTTTCGATGTCGGACAGTTCCTTTACGTCTTCGATCATGGTCATGAGATACCGGGCTTCCTGCTGGCTTTCGTCCAGATAATCCTTCCGCCGTCCCGGATCCATTTCCTCCCGGGTGAGGCTGAGATTCCCCATAATGTCCCGGAGGGCTTCCCGGGTATCCTGGCTGAACCGGTTGAGGAATTCCGTTTTGGCCTGGGCGGCCTTCCGGGCTTCGTTCATGTCCAGGCTCAGCTGGGCCCGTTTTTCCATTTCTGCAGACCGGCTGTCATCCACATCCCGCTTCAGCAACAGGCAGCTGCGGCTGTGGATTTTGTCATTCTTGACTCCCTGGAACAGGAAGGCCTTCCAATGGAAAGTACCATCGGCGCCTTTTTCCCGGGCAATGAATTCCACCGGAGAGCAAGTCTTCATGGCCTTTTCGATGGCCCCTTTGATATAGTCTTCGTTGTATTTCAGGCCGTCGCTGGGATGGAGGGGTCCGATCAGGTCCCCGATTCCCTCAATGTCCCGCTGGTCGATTTTCAGGTCTCCGTCCACGAAATGATACCGGTAGGCCTTCTGCTTTTTCCAGTCCACATCTTCCAGACTGTCATAGGTATCACAGAGATGGGCGATCATCCGGCCGATCCGGTAGCGGATCTTCCGTTCCCGGCGCACCTGGTGGGTGCGGAACCGGTAGGCGATCAGCAGCAGGACCAGAAGGCCCAGCAGGACTTCCGCCCCGGTTTTCAGCATGGGTGCGGTGGGAAGAGTTCCCGCGGCACCGGTGAGGAAATTTTTCCAAACGGCGATCTGACTGGTCAGGGTATTGATGATTTCCATAATCCACGCTCCTTGCCCTTACTGTTGGAGCTGCTGACGGAGATAGGCTTCCGCCGCCTGCAGCTGGTTGCTTCCTTCTTCATCGGCGGCTTCCACCACCTGGTCCGGCTCGATGCCCACCTTGTCGATGCTCCGGCCGCTGGGGGTATAATACCGGGCCACGGTCAGCTTCACGGCGGTTTTGTTGCTCAGGAGGAAAATATTCTGGACCACACCTTTGCCATAGGTCTTCACCCCGAAGATATTCCCGGATCCGGTATCCTGGATGGCGCCGGAGACGATTTCCGCCGCGCTGGCGGTGCCATGGTTCACCAGTACCGCCAGGGGGAAGTCCACTTTTTCCAACGAAGAGGATTCGGTCTGGGTGTTCCCGTCCTTGTCCGTAACGGACACAATGGGACCTTTGGGCACCAGGTACCGGGCTACTTCCACACCGCTTTCCAGAAGGCCTCCCGGGTTGTCCCGCAGGTCCAGTACCAGGGCCTTCATCCCCTTGTCCCGGAGATCCTGGAGGCTGGCACCAAAGTCTTTGCCTGTATCCTCGTTGAAATTGGTCACCCGGATATACCCGATGCCGTTTTCCTCCATCCGGCTGTACACGCTTTTCAGCTTGATGTCGCTGCGGGTAACGGTTACATCCCGGGGTTCCTCCTCTCCCCGTTTCAGGGTCAGGGTCACCTGGGATCCGTCCTGACCCCGGATTTTTTTCACCACCTGGTTCAGAGTCTGGCCGGACAGGTCTTCTCCGTCGATTTTCAGCAGGATGTCCCCGGCTTTGATGCCGGCCTTGTAGGCAGGGGTGTCCTCAATGGGAGCCACCACCACGAACTGGCTGTCCTTTTTCTGGCCCATGACCATGCCCACCCCGCCGAAATGGCCTTCGGTCATGGTGGACAGGGCCTGGAAGTCCTGGTTGTCCAGGTAGGTGGAATAGGGATCGTTCAGGACCCCCACCATGCCTTTGAGCGCCCCGTCATAAATGGCTTTCCGATCGGTTTGCCCTACATAATGTTCCTGGATCAGGTGCATGGTCCGGACGATCTGGAAAAGGGCTCCCGGGTCTCCGATCCAGTTTTTCATCAGATAATAGGTCCCGCCGCTGAACACACCCAGGGACAGGAAGAATACCCCCAGCATCTGGGGGGCTGTATAGCGTTTTTTGAACATAGTTTGCCTCTGTGGGATGCTGCCCGGCAGCATCCCTGTCACTGGTCACTGGTCAATTGTCACTGGCCGCTGGAAGGCAAACGCCGGGCATTTGCCACCGAATGCAGAAATTTTCTCTGCTCTTTACTCTTTTCTCTGCACTCTGCACTCTGCACTCTGCACTCTTTACTCTGCACTCCTGCTTACGGCAGATACTGCAGGGGACTGACCACTTCCCCATGGATACGGACTTCGAAATGACAGTGGGGTCCGGTGGAATTGCCGGTGCTGCCGGCCAGGGCGATGGTCTGCCCTTTGCTCACCTGTTCCCCTTCTCCCACGGTAATGGAAGAATTGTGGCCGTACAGGGTCACCATGCCCCCGCCGTGGTCGATCATCACCGCATTGCCGTAGCCGCCCATCCAGCCAGCGTACACCACGGTACCGCTGTCCGCAGCATGGACCGGATCCCCGTAGTCGGCTCCGATATCCAGCCCTGCATGGAAGATCTGGGTCCCCCAGATGGGATGGACCCGCCAGCCGAAGGGAGAGGTGATCTCCCCGTTCACCGGCCAGGCCAACTGGCCGGTGCCCCCTGCCTGGGGCATCATCCGGCCTTCCTGTTCCATCCGCTGAATCATAGCGGTGATTTCCTGGCTGTTCCGCTGGAGTTCTTCATATTCCGCATCCAGCTGGGCTTTTTCCGCCAGAGCCTGTTCATACAGTTTCTGCCGTTCCACCGTCTTCTGTGCCACGATCTGCTGTTCCTTCTGGCCTTCCGCATGGGCAGCTGCCAGCTGGCTCTTGATGTCGTCCAGTTCCGCCTTTTTCGCCAGCAGTTCCTCCCGCTGAGTCTCCAGCCGGTCGATCAGGTTGAAATCCCGGCGGACCACCCGCTGGAGCAGGTACATCCGGGAAGAGAAATCCCGGAAATCCGCCGCTCCCAGCAGCACATCCAGATAGTTCACCTGGCCGTTTTCGTAAATGTCCCGGAGCCGTTTTTTGTACACCGCCCGGCTTTTGTCATATTCCTTCTGTTTGGCTGCCAGGGCCGCCTCGTTCTGACGGATCTTGATTTCCAGAGCCTGCTGCCGGGCCTCGATGGCCGCCAGCTTCCGCTTGGCTTCCGCCAGTTCTTCCTGGGTCAGGATCAGCTGCTCCATGGCATTGCCGATTTCTTTTTTCTTTTCTTCCAGCTGGGCGTCCTTTTCCCCCATCTGCTGCTGGATCTCGTCCAGCTGAGCCCGCTTCTCCTCAATGGTTTCCGCCCAGGAAACGGAAGCGGACAGCTGGGTCCCCAGCAAAAGGAGGGCGGCAGCAAGGGCTGCTTGTTTCTTCATCCCCACCGCCTCCTACACATCCAGGAACTTCCGCAGGGAGATGCTGCTGCCCAGAGCCCCGATCAGGGTCCCCACACAGACCAGTCCCCCGCAGAGCCAGCCCATGGTGGGCCAGCTGGGCAGCATGGGGAAGAAGGCCAGGGTCCCGTAGATCTTGGCCTGGATGGCATTGTACCCTTTGTACAGGGCTGCCGAAGCGATCACCGCCCCCACAAAGCCCATGATCATCCCCTCCAGCAGAAAGGGCCAGCGGATGAACCAGTCAGTGGCCCCCACATATTTCATGATGTTCACTTCCCGGCGCCGGGCAAACACGGTGATCCGGATGGTGTTGGAGATAATGAACAGGGTGGCAATGGCCAGAAGCACGATCAGCAGCACCCCGCCGATCCGGAGCACCCGGGTCAGCTGGAACAGATGTTCCACCACTTCCTGGCCGAACTTGGCGGTTTCCACCCCGGGCATCTGCTGGAACTGGGGCACCAGCTGGGGAATCCGTTCCGGATTGTCCACCTGGATCTCAAAGGAGGCCGGGAAGGGATTGTCCTCTCCCAGGGCCGCCAGCAGCTTCTGCTGTTCTCCCAGACGGCTCTTGAAATCCGCCAGGGCCTGCTCCTTGGTCCGGGGCGTCACCTTCACGATCCCGGGGGTGCTCCGGAGCACTTTTTCCATCTGCTTCAGCTGGTCGGCGGAAGCGCTGTCTTCCATATAGATAGTGACCTGGACCTGGTTCTCCAGATGTCTGGCCAGGTTGTTCACATTGAGCACCATGGTGAGGAACATCCCCAGCACCAGGATGGACAGGGCCACGGTGCTGATGGAGGCGATGCTCATCAGGGAATTCCGCTTCAGAGAGGTAAAGGTCTCCTTGATGTAATACCATTTTGTACTAAACTTCATACCCGTAAACTCCTTTGCGGTCATCCCGGACCAGCCGCCCGTTTTCCAGGGCGATGACCCGTTTCTGCATATAATCCACCATGGTCTTGTCGTGGGTGGCCATCAGGATGGTGGTGCCCCGGCTGTTGATCTGGGTGAAGATTTCCATGATTTCCTTGCTGGTTTCCGGGTCCAGGTTGCCAGTGGGTTCATCAGCGATCACCAGGAGAGGGTCGTTGACAATGGCCCGGGCAATGGCCACCCGCTGCTGTTCGCCCCCGCTCATCTCTCCCGGATAGTTGTCCCCCCGGCCCTTCAGGCCCACCAGTTCCAGCACTTCATTGACCCGCTGCCGGATCTTGTGGCTGGGGGCCTCGATCACCTGCATGGCAAAGGCCACGTTTTCATAGGCGGTCCGGTCGTTGAGCAGCCGGAAGTCCTGGAAGACGATGCCCAGCTGCCGCCGGAGATAGGGAATGTCCCCCCGCTTCAGTTTCATCACATCCACTCCGTCCACCAGGATCTGCCCGGAAGTGGGTTCGATTTCCCGGGAGATCAGCCGGATGAAGGTAGATTTGCCGGCCCCGCTGGGGCCCACCAGGAACACGAACTCTCCCGGTTTGATATGTACGTTGATATCCTCCAGGGCTACCGCCCCGCCAGGATAGACCTTGCCTGCATGACGCATTTCCAGCATGGGATTCCTCCTGTATTTTCATAGGTTGGAAAACCCGGTCCAAAAAAGGCCCGTGGACATCTGTCACCGGGCCAAAAGGGCCAGGGCCCTTCCAATATTGGCTCTGGCTTCTTCCCGGAGGGCACGGATCTGTTCCCGTCCCTGCCGGCCGTCAGAGTTCCAGAGTTTTTCGGCCATGGCCGTCAGTTCTTCCGCCGTCACCTGGCCGATGGTATCCACCACCGTCCCCTTCATGCCATCCACGAACCGGTCCACCTTGGGGTCATAGGAAATGGCCATAAAGGGAACGTCGTTGATGGCGGCAAACACCAGGGCGTGGAGCCGCATGCCGATCAGCAG
The DNA here is from genome assembly GCF_057597765.1 of Acidaminococcus sp. Taxonomy (NCBI): domain Bacteria; kingdom Bacillati; phylum Bacillota; class Negativicutes; order Acidaminococcales; family Acidaminococcaceae; genus Acidaminococcus; species Acidaminococcus sp. The sequence continues at coordinate 131,033 of NZ_DBMBXK010000001.1, forward strand.
ATGGAGACAGCTGATCAGGTCCTGGTATCCCTGGGTGGAACATTTCTGGTCCAGGATGAACACATCCCGGCGGTTTTCCATAGCCTCCGCCACCTGATTGGACAGTTCCCCGTCCGCCGGGAACTGGAGGGGCACAAAGACAATCTGGGCCTGGAACCGCTTTTTCAGTTCATCCGCCGCCCGGGCAAATTCCCGTACGAACCGTTTTTCTCCCTTCCAGTGCCGGAGGGCAAAGCCCACCAGAGGCCGGGAAGGATCCACCCCCAGTTTTTCCAGGAGCCGGAGGCCCTCCTGTTTCCGGCCTTCCGGAAGGGAGAACACCGCATCGCTGGTCACATGGATGGCGGCAGGATCAAAGCCCATGGATTTCAGATCATCCAGGGACCCGTCGTCCCGGACGGTGATCAGATCCGCCTGCCGGCACACCAGCCGGGTAAGACGGCGGCTGAACCAGCCCCGGATGGGGCCGATGCCCTGGGCAAACAGCATGATTTTCTTCCCCATGACCGCCGCCAGGGCAATCAGGGAAAGATAATAGTAGAGGCTCAGCCGGCTGGTCACGTTCTGGAGCAGGCTGCCGCCTCCGGAAAGGAGCAGATCCGTCCCGGCCATGGCCCGGCAGATTCCAGGCAGGTCGAACCGATGGACCGCCTTCACCGGATGGAGCCGGGCGGTGACTTCCGGATTCCCGGAGATCACCGTCAGCTCCACCTGGGGATCCTGCTGTTTCAGGCTGGTTACAATGGCCGTGAGCATGGCCTCGTCTCCGGCATTGGAAAACCCGTAATAGCCGGAAATCAGGATCTTACCCAAAGGGATTCCTCCTCTTTGCACAGAACGCTGCCACATGGGGATACGCCAGGGCGAAGATGGCAAGGGCAATAAGCCCGGCCACCAGCCCCACTCCGTATCCGTCCAGGGCCCGTACATAACTCATGAGAATGGGCGAACGCATGTGGGCAAAGGTCTGGACGGCACTGCCCTGGCCGATGGCGGCCTCGGTGACGCACAGTCCGTAGAACCAGGTGGGCAGCTTTTTCCAGGCAGCCCAGGCGGCCAGGAAAAAGGCCGGATGGCCGATCATGAATTCCTTTTCCCGGGGCCGGGCCCACATGGTCTCTTCCAGGAAGAACCGGAGCTTCTGCTCAATGGCAGGCACCGGCACCCCGGCCGTATGGCCGCTGCGGCCGATGAACACCCAGGCCACAAAGGCGAAGATGCCCAGGATGCACAGGGCCTTCAGGTTCAGAGGCTGGTTCAGGAAGCCCAGCACCCGGCGGAAAGGCTTCCGCCAGTCTTCTCCCTGCTGCCACAGACCATGGGTCCGGAGGAACAGCAGGCAGGTCAGGACCACCGGCAGCATGAAGGTGGCCTTTACCCCCCGATAAATATCCATTTCCAGCAGGAACCGGGTATCGCTGAGTATGCCTCCCACCATGGATGCCCCGATCAGGGACAGGACGATGGTTTCAAACAGATGGACACAAGTCCGGAGAGCCAAAGCCCCCAGGCTGCCCCGGGATCCGTTTTTCCGCCAGATCCCCATCATCCGGTGCATGCTCAGCACCGGGAAGATCACCGCAGCCCCAAAGGCCACGCCCTGACGGGCCAGGAGCCCCAGGGGGCCGGCAAAAAGGCCGGCAGTCACCAGCACCCCGAAAATGCCCGTGGCTTTGACATAATGCTTTTCAGGGAGTACCCCCAAAAGCAGGAAATACAGGCACCAGGCGGCGGCCAGGGAGAAGGCCATGGGAATGTACCACAGCCGGCTGGGCTGGTATACCTTGTAAATATCCGCCGGCCCCGTGGCAAAGCCCTTGCTGGCCACATCCCTGGTCACCCGGTCCACATAGTCCAGGTTGGTCTGGAGCAGGGTCTTGTTGTCCCGGGGAGTCAGGAAGGTCTTGATGTAGTTCACCCGGATGTTCCGTTCCTCATCCGCCAGGGACCAGCGGCGGAAGGCATCGAACACCTGCATTTTCCGCTGTTCCGCATCGGCGATCACATAGGTCCGGGCCACCTGATAGTTGGCCAGTCTGGCCAGTTCGGTCATCCCTTCCAGTTTTACGAACTGGAGCTGGGTGACCCCTTCCACCATACCCATGGTAATGTGCCGCTGGAGCAGGTTTTTGGCCACCAGAGGCAGGTACTTGTTGTTCCCCAGCATCTGTTTGCCGCTGCCGATGATCAGGCTCACTTTGGCCCCGCTGTCATCCAGCCGGCGGAAGAAGGCGTTGATCTGTTCCTCTTCGCTGGCGGCGGCTGCGGTATACCGTTCACAGTAGTTGGTGGGACGGATGGCCACCATGAAGCCGTTCTTCGTCACATCCTGGAGCTCATCGGTGGACGGCCCCAGGTCCATTTCCCGGACGCCCCGTTCGTCCCCGGCAATGGGGTTCTTGCTGATGATGGTATCCCCGTCGAACCGGAGGATCAGGGGAGAGGCATTCAGTTCCACGATCCGTTCTTTCCCGAACCGGAGCCGGATGTCCTCTTCTGCTTCCTTCAGGGCCCGTTCACTGGTCCCGGCGGAAATGTACAGGGCATCCACCATAAAGTCCGGATTGTCCACAATGGCCTGCCATTCCGGACGAAGCTGCTGGACCCGGGCCAGTTCCAGGAGCTGGGCCCCGGTGAGCACATTCACGGACCCTTTCTGGGCCAGTTTGTCCAGGCTGGTGTCGAACACTGTCAGGGTGGTCACCCCCCGGTCCAGGAACTCCTTGAACACCTGCTCCTTGGGAACTCCTTCCTCCTGGGCCATGCGCACCAGGCTGTTGTATTCCATGACCGTTTCAATGGTTTTGTTGGCCCGTTCCACCTGGATCCGCTGCCAGTTCAGGCACAGGGAAGCGGCCAGTCCCAGGCCCACCAGGGCCAGGAACAGTTTCTGATAGGTTTTCATGGTGTCAGACCACCTCTCAGTGTTTCAGGCTGCGGAGATAGGCTTCCACAAACAGGTCCAGATCCCCGTCCATCACCGCCTGGATGTTGCCGGTTTCCGCTCCCGTCCGATGGTCCTTCACCATGGTGTAGGGCTGGAACACATAGGACCGGATCTGGCTGCCCCATTCGATGGCCTGGTAATCCCCGGCGATTTCGCTAATCTTTTTGTCCTGGATGGCCTTTTCATATTCATACAGTTTGGCACGGAGCAGGGCCAGGCAGCGTTCCTTGTTCTGGAGCTGGCTCCGTTCGTTCTGGCACTGGACCACGATCCCGGTGGGAAGGTGGGTCATCCGGACAGCGGAAGAAGTCTTGTTGACGTGCTGTCCGCCGGCACCGCTGGCCCGGTAGTAGTCCACCCGCACATCGTCCATGTTCAGGTTCACTTCCACGGTTTCGTCCAGTTCGGGCATTACATCCACTGCGGCAAAAGAGGTGTGCCGCCGGGCGTTGGCATCGAAGGGAGAGATCCGCACCAGACGGTGGACCCCCTTCTCGCTTTTCAGGAACCCGTAGGCATTGTGTCCCTGGATGGTAAGGGTGGCGCTTTTCACCCCGGCTTCTTCCCCGGGGAGTACATCCAGCAGTTCCACGGAGAATCCCTTCCGTTCCGCATACCGGGTGTACATCCGCAGCAGCATGTTGGTCCAGTCCTGGGCTTCGGTGCCGCCGGCCCCGGCATGGAGGGTCAGGATGGCGTTGTTGGCGTCATACTGGTCGCTGAGGAGCATGCCCAGTTCCAAGTCCGCCAGGGTCTTCCGGGCGGTTTCCACTTCGCTTTCGATTTCACTCTGGAGGCTGTCGTCCTTTTCCTCCATGGCCATTTCCCAGAGGGTCTCCACGTCTTCCAACTTCTGGTTCAGCCCGTGGTAGGTCTCCACTTCGCTTTTCAGGTTGTTGGCTTCCTGGGCCACGGTCTGAGCCTTGTCCGGATCATCCCAGAACCCGGGCGCCGCCATCTGGTGTTCCAGGTCTTCGATCCGCTCTTCCTTCTGGGCAATCTTCAGACCGCCCTTCAGTTCTTCCAGTTTATCTTTCAATTGGGTGATTGCCGGTTTCAGTTCTTCCAGTAACAAGATTTTCCAGCCCTTTCTTTTCGTAATGGTAAAATGGGAAAAACGAAGCCGGGTTTCCCCAGCTCCGTTTGGTGCATCCGTTTTTGTCTCCCCCAGCGGGGATTCGGGGAATGCTGTCCCCGGGCGCTCTTACTGCCGGGGAGCCCCTGCCGGCTTTCCTTCCCCGTGGATTTCCGCAGGAGTCTGAGCACCTTCCGCCGTACCGTCCACATTGGGGTTATTCACGGAAGCGTTGGACAGGTGGTCTTCCACCGTAGGCTGGGTCACCACGTTCACCCGGTACATGTACCGGACCACATCGTCCACAATGGCTTCCTTCATGCCTTCGAACATGTCGTAGGCTTCAAATTTGTATTCCACCAGAGGATCCCGCTGGCCGTAGGCCCGGAGCCCGATTCCTTCCCGGAGGGCATCCATGGCATCCAGGTGTTCCATCCAGTGGGTATCCACCACCTTCAGCATCACCAGGTTTTCCAGTTCCCGCATAATGGGAGCGGTGATGGCGGTTTCCCGTTCGTCGTAGTAATCGTGGGCCACCTTGTGGAGATGTTCCTCCAGTTCTTCCCGGCTCATGTTGGCCAGTTCGTCAGCCTTCAGGCTGCCCTGAGGTGCATAGAATTCCTCTGCGTATTTGATCAGGGAAGGAATGTCCCAGTCCTCGCTGTAGGCTTCTTTGGGAGCGTACATATCCATGGTCCGGTCCACAATGTGGTCCGCCATGCCCAGGACCGTTTCCTTCAGATCGGCCTTTTCCAGGATCTTCCGGCGCTGGTCGTAGATGACTTCCCGCTGTTCGTTCATCACATCGTCATATTCCAGCACGTGTTTCCGGATGTCGAAGTTCCGGCTTTCCACTTTCTTCTGGGCGTTTTCGATGGACCGGGTCACCAGCTTGTGTTCGATAGGTTCGTCTTCGTCCATCCCCAGCTTGTCCATGATCCCGGAAATGTTGTCAGAACCGAACAGCCGCATCAGGTCGTCTTCCAGAGACAGGTAGAAACGGGTGGAACCCGGATCCCCCTGACGGGCGCAGCGGCCCCGGAGCTGATTGTCGATCCGGCGGGATTCGTGCCGTTCCGTACCGATGATGTGGAGACCGCCCAGTTCGGCCACCCCTTCGCCCAGGGTGATATCCGTACCACGGCCGGCCATGTTGGTGGCAATGGTCACGGCCCCCATCTGGCCGGCATCTGCCACGATCTCCGCTTCTTTTTCATGATACTTGGCGTTCAGCACATTGTGCTGGATGCCCTTTTTCTTCAGCATGGCGGACAGTTCCTCGCTCTGGGCGATGGAAGTGGTCCCCACCAGCACCGGCCGGCCTACGGAATGGAGTTCCTCAATGGCCTTCACCACAGCCCGGTACTTGGCTTTCTTGGTTTTGTAGATCACATCCGGGTAGTCGATCCGGATATTGGGTTTGTTGGTGGGCACCACGTAGACGCTGAGCCCGTAAATCTTCTGGAATTCCTGTTCTTCCGTCTTGGCGGTGCCGGTCATGCCGGACAGCTTGTCGTACATCCGGAAGTAGTTCTGGAAGGTGATGGTGGCCAGGGTCTGGCTTTCCCGTTCCACCTTCACATGTTCCTTGGCTTCGATGGCCTGGTGCAGCCCTTCGGAATACCGGCGGCCGTACATGAGCCGGCCGGTGAATTCATCCACGATGATGACTTCCCCGTCCTTCACCACATAGTCCCGGTCCCGGATCATCAGTGCCTTGGCCTTCAGGGCTTCCATCAGCTGATGGGACAGATCCGTGCCGTTTTCCGGGTCGTACATGTTCTTTACGCCCAGGAGTTTTTCCGCCTTGGCGATACCGGCTTCGGTAGGAGCCACGGTCTTGAGCTTTTCATCTACGGTGTAGTCTTCTTTTTCCTTGAAGTTCTTCACCACATCCGCCATGATGTTGTACAGATCCGTGGATTTTTCCCCGGGACCGGAAATGATCAGAGGCGTACGGGCTTCATCGATGAGGATGGAGTCCACTTCGTCCACGATGGCATAATGGAGGGGCCGCTGGACCATCTGATCCAGGGACACCACCATATTGTCCCGGAGGTAGTCGAACCCGAATTCGTTGTTGGTGCCGTAGGTGATATCCGCTGCATAGGCTGCCTTCCGGGCGGGGAAATCCATGTCGTGGACAATCAGCCCCACGCTCATCCCCAGGAACCGGTACACCCGGCCCATGTCTTCACTGTCCCGGCGGGCCAGGTAGTCGTTGACGGTGACCACATGGACCCCTTTGCCTTCCAGGGCGTTCAGGTAAGCCGGCAGGGTGGCCACCAGGGTCTTCCCTTCACCGGTACGCATTTCGGCGATGTTCCCCCGGTGGAGGATGCAGCCCCCGATCAGCTGCACATCGAAATGACGCAGCCCCAGCACCCGGCGGGAGGCTTCCCGGACCACGGCAAAAGCTTCCGGCAGCAGGTCATCCAGGGTTTCTCCTTTGGTGAGCCGCAGCCGGAATTCCTGGGTCTTGGCACAGAGGCGGGCATCGCTGAGCCCGGCCATTTCCGGTTCCAGCGCATTGATTTTATCCACATAGCCCTGGCAGACCTTCAATTCTTTCTTATTGGGGTCACCAAAGACCAGTTTCATCAGGTTTTCCAGCAAGTATATCACTCCTCAGTTCTTGTAAGCGCTCCAGGCGCAAATTACCACTATGAATCCATTTTTTAATTGTAGCAAATGCGTATATGAAAGTCAAAAAGAGTCGGGGCAAACGCCCCGGCTCTTTGTAAAAATTTCTTGAATTTACGGGATAACCCAGTTTTCGGAAAAGGTTCAGGCCATTTCCGGATTAATCAGGCCGTAATCCCCGCTTCTTCTCCGGTATACAATGGCGATTTTTTCCGTTTCCGCATTGAAGAAAATGAAGAAATCGTGGTTCAGCATGTTCATCTGCATAATGGCTTCCTGGACGCCCATGGGCCGCATGGCGTAATTCTTGGTACGGGCTACCTTGAATTCCCCGGTTTCTTCCGGTACATCTTCACTGTCTTCTGGCAGCGGAGCCGGTGCCGCATCCTTGAAGTTGCTGTATTTCCGTTTCATCAGGCGGGTCTTGTATTTATGGATCTGCCGTTCGATTTTTTCCACGCACTGGTCAATGGATGCATACATATTTTCAGAAGTTTCCTGGGCTCGCAGTACGATGCCGCTGGCAGGAACCGTGATTTCAACCGTATGTTTGCCTTTTTCCACCCGCATTACCGCGGTGATCTCACCTACCGTCTTGAACTGTTTGGTAATGGTCTGCACGCGTTTTTCCACGTAATCTTTTAATGCCTGGGTGACCTCGATGTTTTTACCACGAACTTTTACTGCCATAATAACTACCTCCTCACCAATGGGACATTTCCCATCGTTGTTATTATACATATTCTACAACTCTTCGGAAATCCCTGCAAAAGAAAATAAAAAAATGTAAATTTTTTTGATAAAAAGAGGCTGCCGCACAGGCAGCAGCCCCTCTCTTACAGGATTTTGGACAGGAAATTCCGGGCCCGTTCGTTTTTGGGATGGGCGAAGAATTCGGTAGGATCTCCCTGTTCCAGGATCTTCCCGCCGTCCAGGAACAGGATCCGGTCTCCCACTTCCCGGGCAAAGCCCATTTCGTGGGTCACCACCACCATGGTCATCCCTTCCTGGGCCAGGTTCTTCATAACATCCAGTACTTCGTTGATCATTTCCGGGTCCAGGGCGGAAGTGGGCTCGTCAAAGAGCATGGCCTTGGGCTTCATGCACAGGGCCCGGGCAATGGCCACCCGCTGCTGCTGGCCCCCGGACAGGCTACCGGGATAGGCGTCGGCCTTGTTCAACAGGCCCACCTTGTCCAGGTACAGCTTGGCCTTTTCCACCGCTTCTTCCTTCTTTTCGTGGCGGACGATCATGGGAGCCAGGATCAGGTTGTCCATCACCGTCATGTGAGGGAACAGGTTGAACCGCTGGAACACCATCCCCACTTCTTTCCGCACTTCGTTGATGTTGGCTTCCCCGTTGAGGGGGATCCCGTCAAAGGTAATGGAGCCGGCCGTAGGCACTTCCAGATAGTTCAGGCACCGGAGAAAGGTACTTTTCCCGCCGCCGCTGGGGCCGATGACCACCACCACTTCCTGTTCGGCAATGGTCACGTCGATGCCCTTGAGCACCTCGTTGTCCCCATAGCTTTTCCGGAGGCCCTCCACTTTAATCATTTCACTGTTCATCTTTCTTGTACCGCCTTTCCAGGACGCCTACCAAACGGGCCACCGCAAATGTCATAATGAGATAGATGATGGCCACGCTGAGCCAGATTTCAAAAGAGGCATAGGTCCGGGCAATGATCAGCTGGCCCCGGCGGGTCAGTTCTTCGAACCCGATGACGGACACCAGGGAGGAGTCCTTCAGCATGGCGATGAATTCGTTGCCCAGAGGCGGGATGATCCGCTTGAAGGCCTGGGGCAGGATAATGTGGCGCATGGTCTGCCACCAGGTCATGCCCAGGCTCCGGCCGGCTTCCATCTGTCCCTTGTCGATGGATTCGATGCCGCCCCGGAAGATTTCCGCCACATAGGCCCCGGAGTTGATGGAGCAGGCGGAAATGGCAGCCACATAGGCATCCACCCGGTGATGGATTAGGGCCGGCAGGGCAAAGTACACCAGAAAGATCTGGACCAGCAGGGGGGTGCCCCGGAGAAAGGTCACATAGATATCGCCTAAAATGCGCAGGGCCCTGATGCCGCAGAGACGGATCAGGGACACCACTACGCCGATGAAGAGCCCCAGGCCCACACTGGCCGCTGTGATTTCTACAGTAATGCCTGCCCCGGCAAGCAGCAGGGGCAGGGATTCCTTCATGATTTCAAAATTCATGCATTCTCTTCCTTTTCCAGAAACCGCTTATTGAGCGGCTTTGGCATCTTTGCCGAACCATTTGGTGTAGATCTTGTCATATTCACCGTTTTTCTTCAGTTCAGCCAAAGCCTTGTTGAAGTCGGCAGCCAGTTTGCTGTCCTTCTTGAAGGCAAAGCCGTAGGATTCCGCATCCATGGTATCCCCTACGATCTTGTCCTTGTCCTTGCCTTCCTTGGTCAGGTAGTACTGGGCCACAGGCTTGTCGATGATCACCGCGTCAACCCCTTTGTTTTCCAGTTCCAGGAAGACTTCCGCATTGGTGTTGAAGGAAGTCACTTTGGCGCCGGGAACCTTGGCGGCCTTGTCAGCACCAGTGGTGCCGATCTGTACGGCGATCTTCTTCCCTTCCAGGTCTTTGATGCTCTTCACATCGTTGTTGTCCTTGGTCACTACCACTACCAGACCGGAAGTGTAGTAGGGATCAGAGAAGGTCACGGCCTTTTTCCGTTCGTCGGTGATGCTCATGCCTGCGGCCACCGCATCGATGTTGCCGGAGTTCAGGGCCGGGATCAGGGCATCGAAGCCCATGTTCTGGATTTCCACTTTTTTGCCCAGCTGTTTGCCGATGGCCCGGGCCAGGTCCATATCGAATCCGGCGAATTCCTTGGAATCTTTTTCCTGGAATTCGAAAGGAGCAAAGGTGGGTTCGGTCCCTACTTTGATCACTTTCTGGTCATTGGCAGCCTGTTTGGTATCGCTTCCGCAGCCGGCCACGGCCAGCATCAGAGCAGCCAGTACGCACATTACAGCAGAGATTTTTTTCATAATCTTCCCTCCATCTTCATAATGTAATCATTATACAGCGTTGCGTATGTTTATACAACCGGTTTTCGAGAAAAAGGGGCTGCCGCATACGCAGCAGCCCCGTCACCAGCCTCTAGTCACTAGTCTCTGGCTTTTGGAAATCAATTGTACCAATTGATTTTGAATTTGTTTTTCAATGCCAGCAGAGCTGGCTTCCCCCGGCCATTGACAATTGACCACTGACCATTGACAATCTCTTATTCCGCCTTGAACCACTTGTCGTAAATCTTCTGGTATTCTCCGTCTTTCTTCAGTTCAGCCAGGGCTTTGTTCAGCTTGTCGCAGAGTTCTTTGTTTTTCTTGGCAGTGGCGATGCCGTAGAAGTCGCCTTTCTTGGGGGTCCCCACGCTCTTGGCGTACTGGCTGCCCCCCTGTTTCAGGAAGTACTGGAGCACCGGCAGATCGCTGATCACCGCATCGGCGCCGCCGTTTTTCAGTTCCAGGCAGGCCAGGTCGGAGGAATCGAAGGTCTTGACCTTGGCTCCTTCAATGGTTTCCGCATATTTGGCCCCGGTGGTGCCCAGCTGGACGGCAATGGTCTTGCCCTTCAGATCATCCAGACCCTTGATGGCATCGTTATCCTTTTTCACCACGGCCATCAGACCGGATTCATAGTAGGGATCGGTGAAGTTCACTTTCTGTTTCCGGGCATCGGTGATGCTCATGCCAGTGATGGAAACGTCGATGTTCCCGGATTCCAGGGACGGGATCAGTCCGTCAAAGGCGATGCTCTTGATGGTCACCTTTTCATAACCGGCTTTTTTGGCCAGAGCATTGATCAGGTCGATGTCGAAGCCCTGGACCTTGCCGTCCTTCTTGTCGGTAAATTCAAAAGGAGCAAAGGAAGGGTTGGTCCCCACCACCAGTTCCTTTTTGTCAGTGGCTTTTTTGTCGGCGGTGCCGGAGCCCCCGCCGCATCCTGCTGCGGCCACGCACAGCATCAGCCCGGCCAGGATTCCAGCAAGCATCTTCATTTTCTTCATAAATATTCCTCCTCATTTGGCCCATATACTGGCTATTTCGTTATTTGATGGATAAATTATACATCTTTATTTATTTTTATTCAACAAGAAATTCGCATCCGCCAGAATTTCCCACACTTCCGGCTCTTCCAGACCTTTCCTCCAGTAGGCGCTGCCGGCCAGGTTGTACCGGCTGATCAGGGCGTTCTTCAGGGCCAGGCTCCGGGCATCTTCCTGCCATACCCGATGGAGCACCCCCTGTTCCCGGTATTCAAAATAATACTGGGCTTCCTCGCTGCGCCAGGCAGGCACCAGGCCCTTTTCAGCGATCAGCTTCCGGGCTCCGGGCATAGAAAGGGTTTTGGCGCTGACCATTCCGTTTTCTTCTTTCCAGTCCCGCATGTAGAGAGGCATCCCCAGCACCAGTTTTTCCGCCGGCACTTCTTCCAGGGTCTTCCGGATTCCCCGTTCCACCCAGGGCAGGCTGGCTACAGAGCCGGCTACTTTGGACAGCCGGTGGTGTTCATCGTAGGCCATGAGCATTACATAGTCCACCTGTTCGCTGAGGGCCTTCCGGTCATAGCACCGGGACCAGTTCCCGTTGTCAGAAGGCACGGTCACGTCTATGGATACCGTGTACCCTTCCTGGCGGAGGGGCCCTGCGATTTCTCCCACAAAGGCGGTGAGCCGGTCGCTGTCTTCTGCCCGGATGTTCTCGAAATCCAGGTTGATGCCGTCCAGCTGGTACTTTCGGGCCAGGGCCAGGAGCCCTTCTGCTGCATTTTTCCGGCCGGCCGGATTGTCCAAAAGCCCGTGGGTCAGGTCCGGGTCGAACCCGTTGGTAATAAGGGCCCACACCCGGTATCCCTTGGCATGGGCCTGGGGCGCATAGTCCAGGGAGGCGTTCTTTTCTTCCATATTCCCATCCGTATCCCGGATCACGAACCAGCTGGGAGAAAGGACGGTGATCCCGGGAAGCTTCTTCTCCCTGGCCAGGGTGGAAGGCTTTTCTCCCGGAGCCTGCCAGTCCCACACCAGCCCCACTGGCCCTTCCACCTTCCGGGGACGGTAAGGTTCCTGGACCGGGGGATTTTTCCCCTTCTCCGGTCCCGCCGGTTCTGGAGTCCGGGCACAGGCGGTGCCCGTAAGGGTCATCAGGCAAAGGCAGAAAATACAGATCCATCGTTTGTCCACACGATCTCCTCCTCACTGTTTTGTGGGGCATCGGATCAGCGTCCCCACGGTACCCAAGGTACCGTTTGATTGCCGCCAGCCCCCTCTTCACTCTTCCCTGCTGTTACGGCTTCAGGTTCCCCTTCTCCACATTCCTGTCAATGATGGCCTGGACGGCCTGGGCGATTTTTTCGCTGCCTTCGTGGGTCCGGGCATTCCGTTTTTCCACCTGCTGCCGGCCCACCTGGTGGAGCCGCCAGTCTTTTCCGTTGTTGGCGTCATTGAGAAGGATGGGCTGGAAATTGTCCAGGGCATGGGCATACCGGGCTTCCGGGGTGTCTCCCCGGTCGAATTCCTCAAACAGGTCCCGGAATTCCCGGGCCTGGTCTTCCGGCAGCAGTCCGAAAATCCGGTCCGCCGCCTTTTCCTCCCGTTCCCGCTGGGTCTTCACCGCATCCGGGTCGTAGGCATAGGTGTCCCCGGCATCGATTTCCACCACATCGTGGAGAAGGATCATCAAAAGGGTCCGGGCCAGGTCAAAAGGTTCGTTGGCGTATTCCTTCAATAAACAGGCCATCACCCCCATATGCCAGGCATGTTCCGCATCGTTTTCCTGCCGCCGGTATCCGGTCAGATGGGTCTGCCGGAGAATGATCTTTTCCTTGTCCAGCTCCAGGATGAACCGGAGCTGTTTGGCAAAACGTGAATCGTCATTCATACTGTTTCCATTCCTCCCTTGCAAATGGTGCTTTAAAATTTATTATATCATGGAAAAGAAGACAGGCACCCGAATTATGGTAACCCTGCCCACTCACGCCGCTCAGGCGGATTCCATCGGCTATTCCTTTGTAAAAACCGCCGAAGACATGGAACGACTCCAGCAGGAACTGCACCAGCGAGTTCAAGGGGTTGAAAAGAGCAAAAAAGTATAGAAATGGAGGCCAGACGCGGCAGCGTTTGGCCTCTGACAATACGGGATTCCCTGCGTCCTCTCACCACAATCCCAGCACTTGTTGCAGAGCCAGGCTCACCACAGTGATGCCAATCCAGCAGCATCCTCCCAGAAGAATGGGTTTGCCGCCAGTGCGGATCAGTTTCACAAGGTTACTGTTCAGCCCTATGGCAGCCATGGCCATAACGATGAGAAACTTGCTCAGGGTCTTCATGGGGGCAAACAGGGTGGCTGAAATGCCCATTTGGAGGGCCAGGGTGGTGACCAGGGACGCCAGGATAAAATACAGCACAAACACGGGAACAGCCTGGGCCAAACGGAACTTTTTCCCGGCCGCCGCTTCTTTCTTCCCGTAATACAGGGACAGGCCCAGAGTAATGGGGATAATGGCCAGGGTCCGGGTAAGCTTCACCGTCACAGCCTTGTCCAGGGTAGCGGTCCCCAGGTTCCACATGCTGTCCCAGGTGGCTGCGGCCGCAGTTACAGAGGAAGTGTCATTCACCGCCGTGCCTGCAAAGATCCCGAACCCTTCCCCGCTGGTGGTGCTGAATCCCAGTGCCGACCCCAGGAGGGGGAACAGGATGGCCGCCAGTACGTTGAAGAAGAAGATGACGGAAATGGCCTGGGCCACTTCTTCATCATCCGCATGGATGGCCGGAGCCGCGGCGGCAATGGCGGATCCCCCGCAGATGGAAGACCCCACCCCCACCAGAGTGGAGATTTTCGTGGGGATGTCCATAAGCCGGTGGAGTCCATAGGCCAGCACCAGGGAGGTGGTAATGGTAGCCAGGATAATGGGCAGGGACTGTTTCCCCGTAGCCGCCACCACATGGAGATCCAGCCCGAATCCCAGGAACACCACTGCCGACTGGAGGATGATTTTGCTGGTCCACTGGATACCCGGAGCCGCCGCCCCTTTCTCCTTCCAGAACAGGGTAATGACCATCCCCAGGAGAATGGCAATCACCGGTCCTCCCACCACCGGGAAATGCTGCCCCAGCAGCCAGGACGGCAGGGCAATGGCCAGACAGGCCAGGATTCCTTTTCCTCTTTTTTCCATCAGTAACTTCCTCCTTCACTTCAAAGCATCTTGTTGTATTATAGATGCTCTATTTAAAAAGCGGAAATTATGGTTTATAATGAACCCATAAAATACCCTTATGGAGGAACTGATGGATACCCAGCTGCGCACTTTTTTGACGGTCTGTGAAACCATGAACTTCACCCAGGCGGCCCGGAAACTGTTCCTGACCCAGCCGGCGGTTTCCCAGCACATCCACACCCTGGAAAAGAAATACGGGCTGCCTCTTTTTGCCCACCGGGGCCGGAACCTGGAACTGACCCCTGCCGGAAAGACCCTGGCCGCCTACGCCCGACTGCTCCAGACCGATGAGGCCCTGCTGGTCCGGAAGATGGAAGCCTGTCAGCAGGGTGTCCGCCGTCTCACCTTCGGGGTGACCCTTACCATCGGGGAATACGGCATTGCCCGGCCGGCAGCCCAGTATCTGAAGGCCCATCCGGAGGTGGAACTGACCCTGATTTTCGGGAATACCCGGGAACTGCTCCAGCAGCTGGACCGGGGGACGTTGGATTTTGCCCTGGTGGAAGGGTACTATCCTCCGGACTCCTATGACCACCTGCTGTTCCGGCTGGAACCGTTCGTCCCGGTATGCGCCGCCCGGCACCAGTTTGCCCGGGAGCCCCAGCTGTGCCGGGATCTTCTGCCGGAACGGCTGCTGGTCCGGGAACCTGGTTCCGGGACCCGGAACATCCTGGAACGGAACCTGGCCCTCCAGGGCATTACCCTGGACCAGTTCGCCCACCGGGCCCAGGTGGGAAACATGCACGCCCTGATCCAGCTGCTGGAAGAGGACTGCGGCATCACTTTCCTGTACCGGATTGCCGTAGAAAAAGAGGCAGCCGCCGGTCGGGTCCGGCTGCTGCCTCTGAAAGATTTTTCCATGGTCCACCCTTTTGATTTCATCTGGCCCAAAGACAGCCTCTTCGCTCCGGAAATCCGGGTCATCTGTCAGGAACTGATGGAATCCAAAGGGAATTCTCCCTATTCTTCTTTGACCAGACGGTTGTAAAGCTCCCGTTTGGGCACTTTGTAAGCCTTGGCCACCTGGGCCAGGGCTTCTTTTTTGTCCGTACCCCGGGCCATCAGGTCTTTCACTGCCTCCAGCGGGTCCCCCTGGGGCTCCTGTTTTTCCATTTTTCCCTGTTCCACCACCAGGACGAATTCTCCCCGGGGAGGATTTTCCAGCAAATGCTGGCGGCAGGTGGAAATGGTCCCCCGGAAGAACTCTTCGTGGAGCTTGGTAAGTTCCCGTCCCAGGGTCATTTTCCGGTCTCCCCACACTTCCTCCATGTCCTGGAGCACGTCCAGGATCCGGTGAGGGGCTTCATACAGTACCAGGGTAGCCGGGATATGCTTCCATTCCTCCAGCTTTTCCTTCCTGTTTTTCCGGCTTTTGGGCAGGAAGGCCCCAAAAAAGAAGGGAGTGCTGGGGAGCCCGGAAGCCACCAGGGCCGTGAGGCAGGCATTGGCCCCCGGCACCGGAACCACCGGGATCCCGGCAGCAATGGCCTGCTGGGCGATCATCTCTCCCGGGTCCGATATCCCCGGAAATCCGGCGTCAGTGACCAGGGCGATGTTTTTCCCTGCCTCCAGGGCTTCCAGCAGCACCGGCCCCTGTTTTTCCTTGTTGTGTTCATGGTAGCTGATCAGCTGGCCGTGGATTCCGAAATGGGTCAGCAGCTGCCGGGTATGCCGGGTATCTTCCGCGGCGATCAGATCCACCTCCTGGAGCACCCGCACCGCCCGGGGAGTCATGTCTTCCAGGTTCCCGATGGGAGTGGCGCACAGGTACAGGGTCCCTTTATTATTTTCCATGGGTTTCGTCCCCTTTCAATGCATAATAGGCCAGTGTTTCCCGGCTGTAGGAACCGTCCGGATCGTACATGCACAACGGGGGCAGCACTTCCAGTCCGGGCTTCCCCCCTTTGACGAATTCCGCCAGGAAGATCCAGGCCGGCCGGTCCACATAGGCATGGACCCACTGAAGCCGTTTCAGTTCCAGCTGGTACCGGATCCCCAGCTTCACCGCGTCGGTGAACCGTTCCGGCAGCTGGACCAGAGCGAACCGGCCCCGGGTCTTCAGGGACCAGGCGGCGGCCGCAAAAAAATCCTCCAGGGTGGTGCCTGTTTCATGACAGGCGGCTTGACCCACCTGACGCCGCCGTCCCCCGATCCGGTAGGGCGGATTGGCCGCCACCAGGTCCAGGGCATCGCAGGGCAGCTGGGTCCGGTATTCCCGCAAATCGCACACCCGGCCCTCCACCCGGTGTTCCAGATGGTTTTCCCGGATACTCCGCTGGAACAGATCCACCACATGGGGATTCACATCCACCCCCAGCACCTTTTCCGCTCCCCGGTTGGCCAGAAGCAGGCTCACCGCCCCGGTGCCGCAGCCCAGTTCCAGGGCCTTGGCCTTCCGGACCAAGTGGGGAAAAGCGGCCAGGAACACCGCATCCGTGGTAAAGCAGAATTCCCGGCTGTCCTGCCAGATCCGGGTGGTCCCGTCCGGCAGGCAGTCCAGCCGTTCCGTATTTTCCATTACTTCTCCGCCCGGGAGGATTCCACGATCTCATCCCAGGAGACCACCACCCGGTTCCCCGGGGACAGTTCCACCGTCACGGTCTGTTCCCGGCGGCTGATGGTCATGACCATCCCTTCCCCGCTGGGGGTCACCACTTTCATCCCGGGACGGGGCACCATGGGCCGGGGTTCCTTTTTCTTTTCCCGTTTCTTGCAGCAGTTGCCGCAGTACATGTCGCTTTCATATTTCAGGCAGCACAGGAGCCGGCCGCAGATTCCGGAGATCTTGGTGGGATTCAGGGACAGGTTCTGTTCTTTGGCCATTTTGATGGACACCGGCTCGAAATCCCCCAGGAAGGTGGAGCAGCACAAAGGACGGCCGCAGCAGCCGATGCCTCCCAGCATCTTGGCTTCGTCCCGGACCCCGATCTGCCGCAGCTCGATCCGGGTGCGGAACACCGCCGCCAGATCCTTCACCAGTTCCCGGAAATCGATCCGGCCGTCGGCGGTGAAATAGAAGATGATCTTGCCCACATCAAAAGTGTATTCCACGTTGACCAGACGCATTTCCAGCTTCCGGGCAGCGATTTTTTTCTCACAGATCACAAAGGCTTCTTTTTCTTTCCGGTGGTTTTCCGCCACTTTCCGGGCGTCGGCTTCCGTAGCCTTCCGGATCACCGTTTTCAGAGGAGAGACGATCTTGCTGTCCTCCACTTCCTGCCGGGGAATCACCACTTCCCCGTATTCAATGCCCCGGGCGGTTTCCACAATGGCATGGTCTCCCTTTGCCAGGTTGTAGTTCCCCGGGGAAAAATAATAGATCTTCCCGGCCCGTTTGAACCGGATTCCAACGATGGTTACCATTTTTTCTCCTTTATTCCAGCATTCCATGGAGTTCCAGTGCCAGAGCCTCCACCGCCATCCGGCGGGTCACAAAGGACGCCAGGGCCCGGCGGCACTTTTCTTCCAGTTCCAGGGCCTGACGGAGCATTTTCTCCGACCAGCCTGCAAAACACAGGCCCAGCCTCTGGCGCAGATCTTCATTGTACAAAACCTGGGGCAGCCCGCTTTCCAGGATCAGACCGTCCCGTAACAGGAGGAGCAGCAGCTCCATGAGCACCAGGCTCTCCTGCCGGTCGTTTTTCAGCATCCAGGGCAGACTGTCCGCGTAGACCAGGATATCTTCCCGGCCCGCCTGTTCCAGCAGGTCCAGGATGTTTTCCCGCAGCTTCAGGGCATCCAGCCGGAACCAGGTCAAGGCCTTGCCGGCAGAGCCTCCTGCCAGCCGGGCCAGCACCGGCAGTTCCCGGCGCCATTTGGCCTCCACCTGGGCCAGGTCCTCCTCAGCCATATCTTCCGGACGGTCCCCTTCTCCCAGACGGATGGATGCCAGCACCTGTTCCGTCTCTTCCATGGAAAGAGGATCGAACCGGAGCTCCATCACCCGGGACCGGATGGTGGGCAGCAGTTTCTCCCGGTCGTCCGCCACCAAAAGGAACAGCCAGTAGTCCGGGGGCTCCTCCAGCAGCTTCAGCAGGCTGTTCTGGGCCTCTTCCCGGAGAGTATGGGCCTGATCAATGAGGCACACCTTGTACCGGGACAATACGGGCCCGAAGGCGGCACTGGCCGCCAGCTGATGGATGGCCTCCACCCCGATGGTCCGGCTTTTGCCCCCGGGCTCCACCTGGATGAAATCCGGATGGCTGTCACTGTCCATGGCCCGGCAGCTCCGGCAGGTGCAGGGAGCCAGGGGATCTTCCAGGCACAGGAAACTTTTGGCGAAGGCCCGGGCCATTTTTTTCTTCCCGATGCCTTCCGGCCCGCACAGCAGCAGGGAAGGCGTCTTCCGGGCCCCTTTGAGCATGTTCTCCAGGAAGGTTTTGTTGGTTTCATGTCCGATGATGGATTTCCACATGGCTTTCCCCTTCCTGCCCGGTTATACCCATTTTTCCAGTTTCCGGATGATTTCCTCCGTCACCACTTCCGGTTCCCGGAGGGCATCCACCACCAGTATCCGGTCCGGTTCCTCCTGGGCCAGTTGGAGATAGCCCGCCCGGATCCGGTCCTGGAATTCCAGTCCCTGGAGTTCGAATTTATCCACGGTGCCCCGGTCTTCCCGGCGTTTCACCAGTTCCCGGGGATCCCCGTCCAAAAGCAGGGTCACATCCGGCCGGAGGCCCCGGGTGGCAAAATCGTTCAGCTTCCGCAGCTGGGCCAGATCCATGTTCCGGAGGATGCCCTGGTATACCAGGGTGGAATCGCTGAACCGGTCGCAGAGCACTACCTGCCCCGCCTCCAGAGCCGGCCGGATGGCCTGGGCCACATGATCCGCCCGGGCGGCCAGCTGGAGCAGGGTTTCCGTTTCCGCGGAAAGATCCAGAGCCGGATCCAGCACCAGTTCCCGGATATTTTCCGCCGTAGGGGTCCCTCCCGGTTCCCGGGTGATCAGCACCTCCCGGCCGTAAAGCCGGAACCAGCGGGCCAGCTGCTGGGCCTGGGTGGTCTTGCCGCCTCCGTCCGGCCCTTCCAGGGTAATGAACAATCCTTGTTTCTTCATATCAGTACCTCGATCTGCTGGAGAGAGCTGTCCCGGGGACCGCTCACCAGCAGTTTTCTTTCCTGCATTTCCCGGCAGTACCGGATCAGTTCTCCGGTGATCCGCTCTCCGGGCATCACCAGAGGGATTCCCGGAGGATAGAAGCTGATGGTCTCTCCGGAGATCAGCCCTGCCGCCTTTTCAAAATCCACCGGTCTGTGGCCGGCAAAGAACGCCTCCCGGGGGAGCTTCACCATTTCCGGCAGCGCCGCCACCGGAGGCACAGGCTTCAGGTCCCGTTCCGGCTTCCGGATGGCTTCCAGCACCTGACAGAGGGTCCGGCCCATTTTTTCCAGTTCCGGTCCCTCATCAGCGTAGGTCACCAGCAGCAGTACATGGTCTTCGTCCACCAGTTCCACTGCGATGCCCGCCTGCCGGAGGGCATCCGCCGCTTCCGGACCGGTGACCCCCAAAGCGCTGACCTGGAGAGTGATCTTCCCCGGATCCAGGGCGGCCACGCCTCCCTGGCCCACCAGTTCCTGTTCCAGGACAGGAAGGCCGGGCACCTGGTGGAGCATCCGGCGGAGTACACCGGCTGCCCGTACCGACGCTTCTCCCATGGCTTTCCCTTGCTCTGCCAGCTGGGCCTGGGCTGCATCCAGGGCTCCCATCAGAAGATAGTTGGGGCTGGTGGTGGTCACCAGGCTCATGGCTCCTTCCATGGCTTCCGGAGAGATCCGGTCATAACGCACCTGGAGCAGGCTGCACTGGGTCATGGCCCCCACGATTTTGTGAGTGCTCTGGGCTGCTGCATCGGCACCGGATTCCATGGCACCGGGAGGCAGCTGGTCCGTGAACCCCAGATGGGGTCCGTGGGCCTCGTCCACCAGCAGCAAGGCGCCGTGGGCGTGGGCAATGTCTGCGATTTTCCGGGTTTCCGCCGCCAGGCCGAAATAGTTGGGGGTGGTCAGGAACACCGCCTGGATGGAGGGGTCCTTTTCCAGGGCCTCTGCCACCTGTTCCGGCGTCACCTGGAGAGTAAGCCGCCACTGGGGATCATAGGCCAGCTGTACATACACTGGATGGAAACCTCCCAGCACCAGGGCTCCCAAAACGCTCCGGTGGCTGTTCCGGGGGATCAAAATCTTATCCCCCGGTTTCAGGGCTCCCAGCAGCATCCCGTGGATCACCCCAGTGGTGCCGTTTACGCCCAGAAAGCACCGGTCCGCCCCGTAAAGCCGGGCCGCCAGTTCTTCCGTTTCCCGGATGCACCCTTCCGGGTGATGGATGTCGTCCAGTTCCGCCATCAGGGACACGTCGCTGGCAAGAGCCACGTCCCCCACCAGATGGCGGAGTGCCGGATCCGCTCCCCGTCCCCCTTTGTGACCGGGGGTATGGAGAGGATATACATGTTGAAGACGGTAGTTTTCCACTGCCGTCAGTAAAGGTCTTTTTGCATTCATGATTTCACTCCTTGGCAATATCTTATTGTACCATATGGGGGGAAGAGGGGAAAGTGCGGAGTAGCAGGATAAGTGGGTAAGTGATTAAGTGGTTGGGTGGTTGGCCGAAGGCCTGTGTCCCCCTGAAAGGGGGAAAGGCCCCGTGCTTGCACGGGCAGAGGGTTTCCCGGAGGGCAAGTATGTCTTTTTCGAAGAAAATGGCGCAAATTTTACCAATTTTTAACAAGATCTTTGCAGAATCTTATTGTGTTTTTCTGAAAATAAGGTCATAATGTAACAATAAGAATTATTTTCTGGCAACAAGGAGGTTCTTTATGCGTGATTTGAATATTATCCGCTCGAAAAAAGGCTTTATCAGTGATATGGACGGTGTGATCTACCATGGCAGCACCCTGCTGCCTGGTGTTAAGGAATTCGTGGCCTGGCTCCAGAAGGAAAAGAAACAGTTCCTGTTCCTGACCAACTCCAGTGAACGGTCTCCCCTGGAACTGCGGAAAAAGCTCCAAGCCATGGGACTGGACATCGAAGAAAGCCACTTTTACACCAGCGCCCTGGCCACGGCCCATTTCCTGAAGACCCAGGCCCCCGGCTGCTCCGCCTACATCATCGGGGCCCATGGGCTGATGAACGCCCTGTATGACGCAGGCATCACCTACAACGACGTGAACCCGGAATATGTAGTAGTGGGCGAAACCAACGGGTACAATTATGAAATGATCATCAAGGCCACGGAGCTGATCCACAAGGGGGCCAAGCTCATCGGTACCAACAGCGACATGACCGGCCCCAGCGACCGGGGGATCATCCCGGCCTGCCGGGCTCTCATCGCCCCCATCGAACTGGCCACCGGGAAAAAGGCCTATTTCATCGGCAAACCCAACCCCCTGATGATGCGCACCGGCCTGAAACGGCTGGGAGTCCATTCGGAAGACGCGGTGATGATCGGGGACCGGATGGATACGGATGTGATCGGCGGGGTGGAATCGGGCATGGAAACGGTGCTGGTGCTCACCGGGGTCTCCAACCGGGAAAACATCAAGCAGTTTTCCTATCAGCCCCATTACATCCTCAACGGTATCGGGGATCTGGTACCAGAGAAATAAGGGGCTGCCTGAGCAGCCCCAGTCGCGGGCCACGAGCCGTGACTGGAGACCGAAGGCGGCTGTAAAAAATAATTTTTCATTTTTTACAGCCGCCTTTTTTAGGCACAAAAAAACCTGCCCACAGGCAGGTTTTGATTTTGAATGGCGGAGTGGGAGAGATTCGAACTCTCGCGGGGTTTAACCCCCCTAACGATTTAGCAAACCGTCCTCTTCAGCCACTTGAGTACCACTCCGTTTGAATCAGCTGACTTGTTTATAATACACGATTTGCTGGTTTCTGTCAACAGTTTTTTTAGAGGGGATATGGCAGGGCAAATACCCGGCATTTGCCTTCCATCGGCCATTGACAATTAACCATTGACAAAAATGGGCGCCGGAGCGCCCATTTTTTTACTTAAACCACTTGTCATAAATCTTCTGATATTCCCCGCTCTTTTTCAGTTCTCCCAGAGCTTTGTTCAGCTTGTCGCTGAGCTCTTTGTTCTTTTTGGCGGTGGCGATGCCGTACATGTCCCCTTTGGTGGGTTTTCCCACCATCTTGGCATATTCGCTGCCCCCCTGTTTCAGGAAGTACTGGAGCACCGGCAGGTCACTGATTACCGCATCGGCTCCCCCGTTCTTCAGCTCCAGGCAGGCGGTATCGGAGGTATCAAAGGTCTTTACCGTAGCCCCTTCGATTTTCCCGGCGGCGTCAGCCCCGGTGGTCCCCAGCTGGACGGCGATGGTCTTCCCTTTCAGGTCCTCCAGGCTCTTGATGGCGTTGTTGTCCTTCCGGACCACGGTGGCCAGACCGGATTCATAGTAAGGATCCGTGAAGTTCACCTTCTGTTTCCGGGCATCGGTGATGCTCATGCCCGCAATGGCCACGTCGATGTTGCCGGCGTCCAGGGCAGGGATCAGGGCATCGAAGCCCATGCCTTTCACCGTGACTTTCTCAAACCCGGCCTTTTTCCCCATGGCCTTGATCAGGTCCAGATCGAACCCGGTCAGCTCTCCGCTCTGTTTGTCCGGGAATTCAAAGGGCGCAAAGGAAGGTTCCGTCCCTACGATCAGTTCCTTCTTCTCCGCCGGCTTGGTTCCGGCAGTCTGGCTGCCTCCGCAGCCCAGGGTTCCCATCAGTGCAGCGAACAGGCAGATCGCAGCTAGAATCTTTTTCATAATTATTCCTCCCTCATTCAGCCCTTTCCGTATTGTATGGCTTTGATTGGGATTAATTATACGACTCTATGTATTATTATGCAACAGCTTTTTAATAAAAATACAAAAAACAACTCAGCTGACCTGGTTTTCGCCCCCACACCCGCCTGCTGGAAGGTTCGCTCCTAAGCCTCATGCTCCCCACTACTGCTTCTCTCGCTTTTCGCGGCAGGACTTACTTCTAAGCTGCACCGTGCTCACAATGGCTTTTCATTGCTTACGTGGATCGTTTTGCCTGCAACTGGCATCGACTTGCAACCACAGACCTGAGTTGTTTGTTCTATTATAAAAGCCGGGGAAAACTTTGGCAACCGGAAATTCACAAAGGAGCGGTTTTAGTGTATACTGAAAGCGGATAGAAATCTCAAGCAAAGGTCGAATTCTCATGATCACCATTCCCCAATTCCTGGATTTTCCCACGGATACCGACACCACGGAAATCGTACAGGGGTTCCTGAAACTGCTGGAACTGAAAAGCCACGGGCTCTTTCTCCACAGCCAGCAGGTGGCCAACTATGCGGCTGCCACGGCCATCAAAATGGGGCTGCCTCTCAACGAGGTCGGCTGCATCAAAACGGCGGCCCTGCTCCATGATATCGGGCAGTTGTCCATCCCCAACACCATCCTGGCCAAATATCCCTATTTCAATATCCGGGAACGGGCGGCCTACCGGCGGCACTGTGAAGCCGGGGCCAGCATGGTGGAAAATATCCCGGCCTTTGCCCATATCATGAAGATCATCCTCCACCACCACGAAAACTGGGACGGCAGCGGCTACCCCAAACGGCTGAAGGGAGTCAATATCCCCATCGGCAGCCGGATCATCGCCGTGGCCAATTTCTACGACCGGAAATGCAATCCCTGCACCCGTCAGTGGCAGATCGCCGGCTGCAAAAGCCCCCAGGTGATCCGGGATCTGGCCGGGATCCAGTTCGACCCGGATGTGGTCCAGGCCTTTTTCGCCTCCATTGCCAATCATTAAGAAAGCACAACCGGACCTCCGGTTTGCCCATAAATCTTTTTGAGGAGTACACACCCATGAAAAACTTTACCGTAAAGACCCAGGGAACCTGTGCCCGCCAGATTGAATTCGGTCTGGAAGACGGCAAGCTCCACAATATCCATTTCCAGGGAGGCTGCCCCGGCAACCTGTCCGCCATCAGCAAACTGCTGGAAGGCGCCGATGCCCGCCATGCGGTGGAACTGCTGAAAGGCAACACCTGCGGGGATAAAGCCACCTCCTGTGCCGATCAACTGGCCAAAGGTGTGGAAGAAGCGTTGAAGGAAGAATAAGAAAGAAGAGCTGCACACTGGGTGCAGCCCTTTTTTTCATGCCCAATTTATAGTAAAATAGTAATGATACATACTTTTGAGGGGGATTTGTTATGCCAATTGGGGTTTTGATGAATGTGGCTGCGGTGGTACTGGGGGGAATCCTGGGGAATTTCCTGGGGCCGCGGCTTTCGGAGGATTTCAAGGAGAAGCTGACCACAGTGTTCGGCTCCTGTGCCCTTTTGATGGGAGTCATCTCCATTACCTTCATGAAGAATCTGCCGGCGGTGGTGTTTGCGGTGATTGCCGGCACCATTGTGGGCCTGGGGATCCACCTGGGGGACCGGATTGTCAACGGATCCCGGAACCTGGAAAAACTGATCAGCCGGGTGCTGCCCGCTTCCACTGGGGACAGCCTGATTCCCCGGGAAGAATATGAAAGCCGGCTGATCACCATCATTGTGCTGTTCTGCGCCAGCGGCACCGGGATCTACGGCAGCATGGTGTCCGGCATGGCCGGGGATCACAGCATCCTCATCGCTAAATCCATCATGGACCTGCCTACGGCAGCCCTTTTTGCCTGTGAACTGGGGATCATCGTCAGCTTCATCGCCCTGCCCCAGCTGGTGATCTTCCTGTGCCTGTTCGTTCTGGCCAATGCCCTGCTGCCCTTCTGCACCCCGGACATGATCGGAGATTTCAAGGCCTGCGGAGGCACCCTGCTCCTGGCCACCGGGTTCCGGATGCTCCAGCTGAAAGATTTCCCCATAGCCGATATGATTCCGGCCATGGCCCTGGTGATGCCCTTGTCGGCGGTGTGGAGCGGAGTAATCGTACCGCTGTTGTAAGAAAACGGGGCTGTTGCGTATGCAACAGCCCCGTTTTTCACATCCTCAGCAGCAATTCTTTTTCCACTACTTTCCCGTCCTGCACATACACCCGGGGCACCCGCTTGCTGATGTTGCAGGTGATTTCGTAGGGAATGGTGCCGGCCAGGGCGGCCAATTCATCCAGGGACTGGTGGGTGCCGAACAGTTCCAGTTCGCTGCCCACGTCCACTTTCGGCTTGTCCGTCAGGTCCACCATGCACATATCCATGCAGATCCGTCCCCGCTGTGGAGCCATGCCCTGTTCCGTCACGAAACCGCACCGGTTGGACAGGCAGCGCATGAACCCGTCGGCGTACCCGATGGGCGCCACCCCCATCCGGGTGGTCCTGTCACAGGTGTAGATGCCTCCGTAGCTGATCCTGGTCCCTTTGGGATAGATCTTGATGGTGCTGATGGTGGTCTTCACCGCCATCACCGGCTTCAGCCCCAGGATCCGGGCGTGTTCTCCATAGCCGTAAAGCAGCAGCCCCGGCCGGACCATGTCCAGATGGGTATCGGGGAACAGGGTGGTGGCTCCGGTATTGGCGCAGTGGCGGAGTTTGAATTTCTTTCCGGTCCATTTTTCCACTTCGTCGCAGACATTTTTGAACAGTTGGAACTGGTGCCGGGTATAGGCCAGGGCCTCTTCTCCCGGTTCATCAGCCACGGCGAAATGGGTGAAGATCCCTTCCGGCTCCAGCCCGGGCAGGCTGCAGGCGTGGATGATTCCCTCCACCCCGTGTTCGAAATAATCTCCCTCGCAGATGTACCCCAGCCGGGACATGCCCGTATCCACCTTCACATGGATCTTCAGGGTTCCCCCGTACTTCACGGCTTCTTCACTGTATTCCAGGGCCTTGGCTTCACAGGTCACCGCCTGGGTGATGTTGAAGCAGATCAGCCGGTCCACCTGTTCCCGGGGGGTATGGCCCAGGATCAGGATGGGCATGGTGATGCCGTTGAACCGGAGTTCCATGGCTTCGTCGATGCTGCTCACCGCCAGATAGTTGGCGCCCAGGGACTGGAGCAGTTTCCCCACCTGGACGGCTCCGTGGCCGTAGGCATCCGCCTTCACCACTCCCAGGAATTTCACCTTGGGTCCGATGTGCTCCCGGATTTTATAATAGTTGTAGGCCAGGGCGTCCAGATCGATTTCCGCCCAGGTACGGCGCAGCGTAGATTTCATGTTCATATCCCCTTTGCAGAAGGCCACGGCTCAAGGCAGGCCCATTTCTCTGCTTTATGATACCACATTTTTTCGGCCAGGGCACGGTTTACTGGCCGAAGCTCTTTTCCAGGGCTTTCCACTGGTACCGGGGATTCACTCCCAACACCGCATGGACCAGGGTCCCCTGGGGATTTTCCTGGAGTTGTCCGTTCTTGTCCACGGTGATCCGCCGGTCCTCCACGGCGAACTGTTCCGGAGCCAGCTGATAGAGCACCGGGAAAATAGCCGGCAGCACCGCCGCATTCTCTTCCCCGGTTTTGGCATGAGCAGCCTGGTTGGCCCGGATCAGATCCAGGAATTCCGGCCAGGTACCCTGCCGGGACAGATTCTGGAGCTCTTCTTCTTCAATGTACTGGGTACCGGTGAGTTCCACCGGGAACAGGGTAATGTCCAATCCGCTTTCCATTACGATTTTCACCGCTTTGGGGTCCCAGGCGAAGTTGGCTTCCCCCAGGGTTTCCGGATCCGGAGCCGCCAATTGGCCTCCCAGGATGTACACCTGGTCGATCCGGCTTTTGATGTCCGGATCCTGGACCAGGACTGCCAGGGTGGACAGAGGGCCGGTGGCCACATAGGTGATGTGCCGGTGCTGTTTCAGTTTTTCCCGGGCTTCTTCCAGGCTGCCGGGCTGAACCAGTTTCCGGCCGTTTTTTTCGTTTTTATCCCGGAAGGTATCCGAAAGGCCCAAAAGACCATCCTTCCCGTTGAATCCGGGTTCCCGGTATCTGGGCTTTTTCCCCTTCCAGGGACGGTCCGCCCCGTGGTATACCGGCAGATCCAGTTCCAGATCCCCCAGGACCAGCACCAGGTTGCTGCTGGTCTGCTTTTCCGGGGCATTGCCATAGGTAGCCAGAACCAGATCCGGTACCACCTGCCTTTGCTTCATCAGAAACAGGGCCAGGGCATCATCGCTGCCCGGATCGCTGTCAAAGACCAGGGACGGGGCTCCTGCCGTTTCTCCTGCCGCAGCTCCGGAAATCCCGGGGATGCTGAAGGTACAGGCACATATCAGGCCTGCCACCAGCAAAGCCAGTTTTTTCTGTATGTTCACCAAGGTACCAAACCTCCCATTGTCAAAAATAACCATGGAATAGTATAGTACGGAAGAAGAAAGGTGGCAAGGGAAAGCGGATATGGTATAATCGGGGAAGACGACAATCATGAAGGAGAGATGCACTATGGAACCCAATCCGCAGGAAAATCCCGAAACAGCGGAAAACAGCCAGGCGTCCCCGGATACAGCGGCGGACGCTTCGGAAGAAAAAAAGACGGAACAGACGGAAGCTCAGGCTTCCCAGGAGGCAGCCGCCCCAAACCTGCCGGCGGAAGATGAGGCAGAAGAGGCGGAAACCCGGCCCATGGACGAAGAAGAAGAGAAACCCCTGGCCCGGGCGGACCGGTCCCTGATGTATTTTTTCTGGCCTCTGGTGGTGCTGATTCTGTACGTGCCGGCAGGGCTGATCTGGCTCTGCTTCCGGTTCATGTACTATAAATCCCAGCTGCTGCTCCTTACCAATAAACGGCTGGTGCTGTTCAAAGGAGCATTCAAGAAGAAGCAGTATATGATTCCCCTGGACATGGCCGCCCAGATGACCATGGAACAGGGATTCCTGGGCCGGAAAGCCGGCTACGGCACCCTGGTCATCGGAAAAGGCAAAGAAGCGATCCGGTACGATTACGTCCGGGATCCGGAGAAGTTCATAAAGAAGTGCAAAGAGGCTGTGAATTGATTCACAGCCTCAGCCGCGGCCCCAAAAAGGGGACTGTTGCACATGCAACAGTCCCCTTTTTGTCATTCCAGCTCAAACGCTCCCGTGTACAGCTGCCAGTACATCCCCTTCTGGGCCAGCAGCTGTTCATGGGTTCCCTGCTCCCGGATCCTGCCGTGATCCAGCACCAGGATCTGATCAGCGTTCCGGACGGTGGACAGCCGGTGGGCGATGACGAATACGGTCCGCCCTTCCATCAGGGCATCCATCCCCTGCTGGACAATCTGTTCGGTCCGGGTGTCGATGCTGGAGGTGGCTTCGTCCAAAATCATCACCGGAGGATCCGCCACCGCCGCCCGGGCAATGGCCAGCAGCTGGCACTGGCCCTGGCTGAGCCCGGCACCGGCCCCTTTCAGCACTGTAGCATACCCCTGGGGCAGGTGCCGGATAAAGTCGTCCGCTCCGGCCCTTTTGGCCGCCGCCACACATTCCTCATCGGTGGCGTCCAGCCGTCCGTACCGGATGTTTTCCAGCACCGTGGCGGTAAACAGCACCGTATCCTGGAGCACCATGCCCAGGGACCGGCGGAGAGCCCCTTTCCGGATCTGTTCCAGAGGGATCCCGTCATAGGTGATGGACCCGGAAGCAATGTCGTAGAACCGGGTGAGCAGGTTGGTGATGGTGGTCTTCCCGGCGCCGGTGGCCCCTACCAGGGCGATTTTCTGGCCGGGCAGGGCATCGATGGAAATATCCTGGAGGATGGGTTTACCCTTTTCATACCCGAAATCCACATGGCGGAAATGGACCTCTCCCTGGAGAGGCTGCAGTTCTTCCTTTCCCGCTTTTCCCGGCAGCACCCAGGCCCAGTGCCGGACCCCAGTGCCTTCTTCCAGAGGCCGCAGTTCCACGGTCCCGCTGTCCTGTTCCGATTTTTCGTCCAAAAGCCCGAAGATCCGTTCCGCCCCGGCCATGCCCATGACCATGGCGTTGATCTGGGGGGAGATCATCTGGATGTTGGTGGCAAACTGCCGGCTCATGCCCAAAAAGGGCACCATCACCGCCAGGCTGAAGGGCAGCCCGGAAAGGGACAGGTTGGGCACCTGTTTTTCCAGGAACAGGCCTCCGCAGGCCGCCACGATGATGTAGATCAGATAGCTTACATTGTTCAATATGGGCATCAGGGTGTTGGAATACTGGTTGGCTTTGCAGGAAGCATCAAAAAGAGCCTGGTTCACCCGGTCGAACTCCGCCCGGGCTGCCCTCTCATGGTTGAACACCTTGATCACCTTGCCCCCGTTGATGCTTTCTTCCATGAAGCCTTCACAGTCCGCCAGGGTGTGCTGCTGCTCCATGAAATACCGGGCACTCCGGCCCCCCACTTTCCGGGTAATGACCACGGACCAGAGGGAGCCTCCCACCACCACAAGGCTCATCCACAGGCTGTAATACAGCATAATGGCCAAAAGCACCGTCAGCGTCACAGCGGTGACGCATAACTGGGGAAAAGACTGGGAAATCATCTGCCGGAGGGCTTCCACGTCGTTGGTGTAATAGCTCATGATGTCCCCCCGCTGGTGCCGGTCGAAATACCCCAGAGGCAGGGTTTCCATATGGGTGAACAGCTTTTCCCGGAATTTGGCCAGACTCCCCTGGTTGAATACCGCCAGCAGCTGGTTGTAGGTTACATTGGCCAGAAGGCTCACCAGGTACAGCAGGGCCAGGATCCGCACATAGCCGTAGATTTCCGGCTGGACCGCCGCCCAGGGCAGCTGCTGGTTCCAGG
Organism: Acidaminococcus sp.; assembly: GCF_057597765.1. Taxonomy (NCBI): domain Bacteria; kingdom Bacillati; phylum Bacillota; class Negativicutes; order Acidaminococcales; family Acidaminococcaceae; genus Acidaminococcus; species Acidaminococcus sp. The sequence continues at coordinate 160,606 of NZ_DBMBXK010000001.1, forward strand.
CCCTTTCCAGCACGGCCACCACCTTCTGCATGAAGATCCCGGGCAGGGACAGGATTCCCGCATTGATGAAGATCAGCACCAGGATCCCGGGCAGCAGCCGGGGATAGAACCCCCACAGGGTCCGGAAGAACCGCCAGGCTTTTTTCCAGCTGAAGATGTTTTTCTTCTCAGCCATGGAGCGTCCCCTCCTTTTCCCTTTCTTTTTCCAGCAGATTCTGGGACCGGGCCATTTCCTGGTAGATGTCATCGGTCCGGAGCAGCTCTCCATGGGTACCCATACCGTGGATCCGTCCCTTGTCCAGCACCAGGATCCGGTCCGCCCGTTCCACGGAAGACAGCCGCTGGGCGATGATGAAGGTGGTGGTGCCGGGAAGGGCCGTGGCCAGGGCGTCCCAGATGGCCCGGTCCGTCCGGGTGTCCACTGCCGACGTGCTGTCGTCCAGGATCAGGATCCTGGGCCGTTTCAACAGGGCCCGGGCAATGCACAGCCGCTGTTTCTGGCCTCCGGACAGGTTGGTGCCCCCCTGTTCGATCCAGGTGTCATATCCTTTGGGCAGCCTCCGGATGAATTCGTCCGCACAGGCCCACCGGCAGGCTTCTTCCAGTTGGGCCTGGGTGGCATGGGGATTTCCCCAGCGCAGGTTGTCCGCCACCGTACCGGAAAACAGCAGGTTTTTCTGGAGCACCATGGCCACGTTTTCCCGGAGGGTTTCCAAGTCGTACCGGCGCACGTCCACCCCGCCCACCTGGACAGAGCCGGCAGTCACATCATAGAGCCGGGGAATCAGCTGGACCAGGGAGGATTTGCCGCTGCCGGTGCCTCCCACGATTCCCACCACTTCCCCGCTCCGAACGGACAGGGTAATGTCCTGGAGCACCGGTTCCCCGGTACTCCCTTCATATTGAAAAGAGACCCCCTGGAAATCCACAGAGCCGTCCCGGACGGTTTTCACCGGATCAGCCGGGGAAGTGAGGGTACTGGCTTCTTCCAGCACTTCCCGGACCCGCTGGACCGATTCTTCCGTAAAGGTAAGCATCACCATGATCATGGACAGCATCATGAGGGATCCCAGGATCTGGAAGCTGTAGGTGAGCAGGGTGGAAAACTGGCCAATGTCCAGCAGCCGGCCCCGGGTGGTGACGATGAGCCGGGAGCCCTGGGTCAAAAGGAAAATCATGACCCCGTAAATGCAGATCTGCATGAGCGAGTTGTTCAGGGCCACGTACCGTTCCCCTTTGGTGAAGATGGCCTGGACCTTCCGTGCGGTTTCATCGAATTTGGCGATTTCCGTTTTTTCCCGGACAAAGGATTTTACCACCCGGATGCCCTTGATGTTTTCCTCCACCTTGTAGTTCAGGGCATCGTACTGAGGGAAGCCTTTCCGGAAAAGGCCCACGGACAGCACGGCAATTTTATACAGTCCATAGCCCAGAATGGGGATCACCACCAGAAAGCACAGGGCCATCCGTCCCCCCATGTACCAGGCCATGAAGAAGGAGGCCAGCAGGTTGAAGGGGGCCCGGAAGGCGGTGCGCACCAGCATCATGAAGGCCATCTGGATATTCTGGATGTCCGTGGTGAGGCGGGTCACCAGGGAGGCGGAGGAGAACCGGTCCATATTCCCGAAGGAAAATTCCTGGATCTGATAGAACACGTCCTGGCGGAGATTCTTGGCAAAACCGCAGGAAGCCCGGGCGCAGGTGATTCCGGCCACATAGCCGCAGGCTAGGGCGCACAGAGCCATGAGGAGCAGGATCCCCGCATAGTGGAGGATCCGGTCCAGTCCGCAGCCTGCCTTCACCTCATTGACCAGCAGAGCGATTTCATAGGGGATCAGGGCCTCGAACACCACTTCCCCCATGACGGTAATGGGAGTCAGCAGAGCATCTTTTTTGAATTCCCGGAGGGACCGGAGCATCATCAGCCAGGAACCCTGGCGGGAAACCCCTGCCCCTGATTTTCGGTTGTTGTTTTCCATAGCACATCCCCTGTTTCCGTTAGTATGAACTATCTTATAGCTTACCATAAAAAAGGAGCTGCTGCACGGGCAACAGCTCCTTTATCAATTCCCACTGGCCAGGGCCAGCGCATAAACCTTTTTCACTCCTCCCTGCTTCAGGGTCCGGGCGGCTTCTTCCAAGGTGCTGCCGGTGGTGCAGATGTCGTCGCAGAGCAGCACGATATCCGGCAGATTTTCCTGCCGGACCAGGGTGAAGCATCCTTTGATGTTCTTTTTCCGTTCTTCCGGGGTCAGGCCGTACTGGGGCCGGGTGCTCCGGTTCCGGATCAGCAGGGTCTCCCACCGGTACCCTTCCTGCCGGCACCAGGGCCGGAAGATTTCTTCCGGCAGGTCGTATCCCCGTTTTTTCCGCCGCCGGGGATCCGTGGGGATGCCGGTGGCACACAGGGTCACTTCCGGAGGCAGGTCCCAGGAGAATTTCCCCTCCTGGCGGATCCCCCGGGCCCATTCTTCCCCCAGCCGGGGCAGCAGGTCCTCCCGCCCCTGAAATTTGGCCTGCTGGAGGGTTTTCTGGATGGCCCCGGCGTAATCCAACAGGAAGAACATCCCGTCCACATGGGGACAGTCCAGACTCCCGGGATGGAAAGAACGGGGATGCCACACCCCTTCCCGGCACCGGCCGCACAGGACCCCCGGTTCCCGGACCTCCTCCCCGCAGCCGGGACAGCAGTGGGGATAGAACAGGGACTGGAGCAGGGCAAGGATGGATGAGAACATGGTGCACCTCTTCACTCACTGTACCTTTTCAGCCGTTCCGCCAGGAGACTGTAACGCTTCCGGGTCCGGTCATTGCCTACAGCGGCGGCCAGGGCTTTTTTGCTCCCGGCCAGGTACACCTGCTTTTTGGCCCGGGTGATGGCGGTATAGAACAGGTTCCGCTGGAGCAGGATGTAGTGGCTCAATACCAATGGCATGAGCACCACGGCATATTCGCTGCCCTGGCTTTTGTGGACGCTCATGGCATAGGCCAGCCGCAGATCGGAGATTTCCGCCCCTTCGTAGGTCACCGCCTCCCCTTCCGCCCGGTCCGGGAAGTCCACGGTCACATAGGCTCCCTGGATGCTCCGGATCCGGCCGATGTCCCCGTTGAACACGTTCTTTTCATAATTGTTCCGGATCTGCATCACCTTGTCCCCTTCCCGGAGCAGCAGGAAGCTTCCCCGGTACTCCTGTTTTTCCGGGTCCGGGGGATTCATCCGGGCCTGGAGCAGGTTGTTCAGGTTCTCCACCCCGCACAGGTTCTTATGCATGGGGGTAAGCACCTGGAGGCTGTCCTGGGGTTGGGTCCGGGCCAGATGGGCATAAAGGTCCACAATATAGTGCATGGTTTCCTCTTCCGTGGCAAATTCCCGGAAGCTGAAATCCTTCTCCCCTTCCCATTGGGGCATCAGCCCCTGGTTGATCCGGTGGGCATTCCGGACTATGGGGCTCAGTTCCGCCTGACGGAACACGTTTTCCAGCCGGACAATGGGCATGGTGCCGCTGCGGATAATGTCCTGGAGCACGGAGCCGGGCCCCACACTGGGCAGCTGGTCCACATCCCCCACCAGGATCAGCCGGCAGCCCAGCGGCAGAGCCTTCAGCAGGTTGTACATCAGCACGATGTCCATCATGGAGGCTTCGTCCACAATCACCGCATCCGCCTCCAGGGGATTGTCCTCATCCCGGCCCCAATAGGAATCCCCTTCTCCGTTGGGAGTGTATTCCAAGAGCCGGTGGACCGTAAGAGCCGGCTTCCCGGCGCTTTCCGACAGACGCTTGGCCGCCCGTCCTGTAGGCGCTGCCAGCAGGATCTTGCACCCGGCCTGTTCCATCACCGACAGGATTCCCTTCACCACGGTGGTTTTCCCGGTGCCGGGACCCCCGGTGAGCACAAAGACCCCATGGTCCACGGACGCCTTCACCGCTTCCGCCTGTTCCGGGGCCAGCTGGATCCGTTCATCCTGTTCCCATTCCCGGATGATCTTCTGGTAGTCCACCTTCCACAGGGCGTTCACATTGTCCCGAAGGGCCAGGAGCCGCCGGGCCACCCCTTCTTCCGCCCGGTACAGGTATTCCGGATACACGTCCACATGGTCCCCCTGGTCCTCCACCCGGAGCAGGTTGTCCCGGAGCAGCTGGTCGAAGACCTGACGCACTTCCAGAGGTTCCACCTGGAGCACTTTGGCCGCCATGGCCACCAGCCAGGAATCCGGCACACAGGTATGGCCCTGGTTGGCTCCCTGGAGCAGGGTAAAAAGGATCCCCGCCCGGATCCGGTCCTCGTCATGTTCATCCACCCCCAGGTTCCGGGCCAGGGTGTCCGCCGTCCGGAACCCGATCCCGTCCACATCTTCCGCCAGGCAGTAGGGGTTGTTGCTGATCCGGGTCACCGCCGTATTCCCGTACAGAGCCTGGATCCGGGGAGCGAAGTTGCCGCTGATCCCGTGGCTTTCCAGGAAAAACACCAGTTCCCGGTTTTCCCGGAGTTCTCCATAGGAAGTCACAATGGCCTCCGCCTTCTTTTTGCCGATGCCGCTGACCTCCCGGAGCCGTTCCGGGAATTTTTCCAGGATCTCCAGGGTATCCTCCCCGAACTTGTCCACGATCCGCTGGGCCATGGCCGGGCCCACTCCCTTCAGCACCCCGCTGCCCAGCATCTTCACCAGGCCTTCCGCCCCCTTGGGCTGGATGGCTTCCCAGCTCTGGGCCTGGAACTGACGCCCGAACCGGGGATGTTCCCCCCAGGTGCCCGTAAGCCGCACCTGTTCTCCGGCATAAGGGGCCTGTCCCTTGTAAACAATGGAAATGGTCCCCACTTCCGGATTTTCTCCCCGGAAGACACTGAAGGTGCCTGTAGCTGCCTGGAAGACGATATTTTTAATGGTGATTTCGATGGAAACGGTTTCGGCCATACCCTGCTGCTCCTTCTGAACGTATGTTCCTATCATTATAGCATAGTTTTCCGTTTTTTTTGACAGCCCATGGAGAATTACGGTATAATAAGAAAGCTGAATTCTGAACGAAATCGAAGAAAATCAAAGGAAGTGAACGCCACGTGATTGGAAAAGGCACACAGGCAGCGCTGGACATGTACCGCTGTGCAGAAGAAGTTGTATTCGACAAAGAAAAGATCCGGGATATTCTGGAAGAAGCCGCCGAACGGTTCTGTCTGAAGGAACTGGCCCTGTATTCCACAGAAAATGATGAAGGAGACGATTTCTGTTTCGTCATGCTGTGTACCAACGGCCATCTTTTCCTCCATGTCTTCCCCACCTACGGGTATGTGGAGGCGGATGTATTCACCCTGGAAAGCGCGGCCAATCCGGAACAGGTGGCTGTATTCCTGCGGCAGGAATTCGGTCCTGACCAGTCCAAACTCACCACCCTGAAACGGGGGGACTACGGTTCCATCAAAGACATGAAGCCTCAGCGGAAAAAGATGGTGAAGACCATGCGCCGGGCCAAGAACGCAGGCGCCAAACTGAAGAAATTCATGACCTGGAAAAAAGACAAGGAATAAGACAAAGAACAAGAGGCTCTGCTGCGGCGCCTCTTGTTTTTGACAATCAAAGGAAGAATGAACCATGAAATATATCTGCTGGGACATTGACGGCACCCTGCTGCTCACCAACTACGCCGGGGTGGCTGCCATGAAGTCCACCATCAACGACCTGTACGGTCTGGACAATTTTGAATTCACCTACGGCATGGCCGGCCGGACGGACACCTATATTGCCCGGAAGGCCATCGAAGGGATCCAGGGCCACTGTACCCCGGACGAAGTGACCCGGATGCTCCAGGCCTACGGAAAAAAACTCCCGGCCTCCCTGGTGGCCAAAAAAGGCCATCTCCTGCCCCATGTACAGACCACCCTGGACTGGCTCCGGGAAAACCCGGACACCACCAGCCTGCTGCTCACCGGCAACTGCGAAGTAGCCGCCCATGCCAAGCTCCGGTATTTCGGCATTGAAGAGGAATTCGACTACAGCCGCAGTGCCTTCGGGGAAATCAGCGAGCTCCGGGACGACCTGTCCCAGGCCCTGTGGGACAAAGTGCGGAAAACGGATCCGGCAGCCACCCGGGACCAGCTGGTGGTCATCGGGGATACTCCCCACGACATTACCTGCGCCCAGGCCATCGGGGTCCGGAGCCTGATTGTACTGAAAGGCTCCGCCTACAAACCGGACCGGCTGGAAGCTTATCACCCCTGGAAGATCATCCCGGAACTGCCGGAAGACCCCAAAGACCTGATGGCCATCCTGGAGGAGGAGTAAGACCATGTTTGGAAAAAAAGTTTTTCTCACAGCCCTGCTGGCCCTGACCGCTGCCCGGCCGGTTTCCGCCTACCGGCAGAGTGATGTGGATCAGCTGCTGGCCACCCGTTCCTGCCCCGGCGGGGATCTCCGGGGCGCTTATCTCCGGGATGCGGATCTTACGGGAGCCAATCTCCAGGGGGCGGATCTCAGCTATGCCAATATGACCAGCGCCATTTTGGAAAACGCCAACCTGAAGGAAGCCAATCTCCAGAAAGCCAATCTGCGGAATGCCTATATGGCTGGTTCCGACCTGGAAGGGGCGGACCTGTCCAACGCCAATTTTTCCCATACGGTGCTGAACCGGAGTTCCCTGGTGGGGGTCACCGCCTACCGGACCAGCTTTTCCCATGCTCTTTTGACCTTCGCCAACCTGTACACGGCGGACCTGCGGGAAAGCAATTTCGACTATGCCAACGGAGCCATGGCCAACTTCTTTTCCGCCAACCTGGCCCGGAGCTGGCTGTTCGGGACCCAGCTCCGGGGAGCCAACTTCACCTCCGCCAACCTGTACAACGCCCGGCTCCGGAAGGCCAGCCTGCCGGAAGCCAATTTCAAGAACGCCAATCTCATGAGCTCCACCCTGGAAGGGAGCAACCTGAGCAAAGCAGTGCTCACCAACGCCAACCTGGACGATGCGGACCTGAGCCACGCCAACCTGGAAGGTACCCAGTTCTCCAGCGCAGATCTGGCGCTGGCGTACAGGAAATAAAAAAGGAGGTGTGAAAGAATTCACACCTCCGGTCTCGGACCGCGGGTCACGACCCGAGACCTTCACAAAAAAAAGCTGTTGCTCTCGCAACAGCTTTTTTTATACTTTTTATTTCCCTTCAGCAGCAATGGCGTCGCTGGCGCAGACAGCCACTACGTCTACTACGTCCTGGGTGGAGCAGCCGCGGCTCAGGTCCAGAACCGGTTTGGCCAGGCCCTGTACCAGAGGCCCAAGGCAGGTGGCACCGCTGAACCGTTCAACCAGTTTGTAACCGATGTTGGCAGCGCACAGGTTCGGGAAGATCAGCACGTTGGCATGGCCGGCCACTTTGGAGCCAGGAGCCTTCCGTTCCCCAACTTCAGGAACCAGGGCAGCATCAGCCTGGAGTTCACCGTCGAAAGCGAAGTCCACGTTCCGGGATTTCAGGATTTCAACAGCTTCCTTCACTTTGTCAACTTCTTCACCGGAGCCGGAGCCTTTGGTGGAGTAGCACAGCAGAGCCACTTTCGGTTCTGCGATTTCCAGGGTGGTCTTGGCCCGTTCAGCGCAGCTTACAGCGATATCGGCCAGCTGTTCAGCAGTGGGATCGATGATAACGCCGCAGTCCCCGAAGACCAGTTTGCCGTGGTCGCCCAGGTTTTCTTTGTCGCTGAGCACAATGAAACCGCTGCATACGGTCTTGTTGCCGGGTTTTACGCCCACAACCTGCAGGCCGGCTTTGATGGTGTCAGCGGAAGTCCGGGTGGAACCGGAAACAACGCCGTCAGCATCGCCCATGGCCAGAAGGCCGGCACCAAAGAAGGTGGTATCTTTCAGCATGATTTCCCGTGCTTTTTCCACGGTCATGCCCTTTTTCTTTCTCCGTTCTGCGAAGTAAGCGCACAGTTCGTCCATTTTTTCATAGGTTGCAGGGTTGACGATCTTTACGCCGTCAAAGCTGATGCCCAGACGTTCTGCATCTTTCTGCAGTTTGGCGGGATCCCCTACCAGCACGATTTTAGCAAACCCTTCCTTCGTAACGATAGCAGCAGCTTTCAGAGCTCTGTCACTGTCGTTTTCCGGCAGCACAATCACCTTTTGTGCAGGTTTAACACGAGCCTTCAGTTCGTCCATAAATGCCATTCCATATCACTCCTACCCAAATATTAAAAGGCTGGCGCAGAGCGCCCCTTTTCACAGTTTCTATTATATCACTTTTTTCCGCAATGCCGCAGGAGAACTTTTCCCATTTTAAAACAAGTAATATTCTGATAAAGGTGCTGCTTTCCCAGCAGCACCTTGTCAACGGTCAGTTGTCAGCAGCCGAAGGAAATCAATTCTGCAAATTGATTTTGAATGGAAACGCAGCCTGCGGCGGCTAACCCACCACCCATGCTGCGCATGGATACCCCCGCCCTTGAAAAGGGCGGATACAGGCTCGGGCTGGCGCCCATTGCTCCCGTGACACGCGGGCTGAGCACCAGTGTCACTATCCGCCCCTTTTCAAGGGCGGGGGACCAGCCGTAAGGCTGGTGGTGGGTTAGCCGCTTCAGCGGCGTTTCCATTCGTGTCCAAGCGCTGCGGCGGTTGGATTCCTTCGGCAGCTGACAGTTGACAAGGGGCTGTTGCTTGCGCAACAGCCCCTTTTTTTACTTCGCTACAATATTCACCAGCCGGCCGGGGACGGCGATGACTTTCATCACTTTCTTGTCTCCGATGGCGGCTTTGACTTCTTCCTGTTCCAGGGCCAGGTTCCCCAGGTCCTCTTTGCTGATTTCCGGTGCGGTCATGATCCGTGCCTTGGGTTTCCCGTTGACCTGGATCAGCACTTCCACCTGTTCCACTTTGATGGCTTCCGGGTCGTAGGTGGGCCAGGGTTCCTTGTGGATGCTGTTTTCGCTGCCCATGGCGTCATGCCACAGTTCTTCGGTGATGTGGGGCGTAAAGGGCGCCAGCATCAGCAGCAGCTTGGAAATGGCTTCGTACACCAGACCGTCGTTCACCGGTTTGGCCTTTTCCCGGTACGCATACAGGGCATTCACCAGTTCCATCAGGGTGGAAATGGCAGTGTTGAAGTTGAACCGGTTGTCAATGTCCTCGGTGACCTTCTTGATGCTCACATGGAGGATGTGCCGCAGTTCTTCGTCCGCTTCGTTCAGGTGGGCGGTATCATAGGAGGTGACCTTCCGGGCCAGCACATCCTTGAAGTAGTACACGATCCGCCATACCCGGTTCAGGAACCGGAAGGACCCTTCCACTCCCTGGTCGCTCCATTCCAGTTCCCGTTCCACAGGAGCGGCGAACATAATGAAGAGACGGGCGGTATCGGCCCCGAACTTCCCGACGATTTCTTCCGGAGACACCACGTTCCCCAGGGATTTGGACATTTTGGCCCCGTCCTTGATCACCATGCCCTGGGTCAGCAGGTTGGTGAAGGGTTCGTCCGCTTTTACCAGGCCGGCGTCGTGGAGCACCTTCATGAAGAACCGGGAATACAGCAGGTGCAGGATGGCGTGTTCGATGCCCCCGATGTACTGATCCACCGGCATCCAGTGATTTACGGCTTCTTCGCTGAAGGGAGCCTTGTCATTGTGGGGATCAGTGTAGCGCAGGTAGTACCAGGAAGAGCACAGGAAGGTATCCATGGTGTCCAGTTCCCGTTTGGCCGGACCCCCGCATTTGGGACAGGTGCAGTTGACGAACTGTTCACTGGTAGCCAGGGGAGAAGAGGCACCGGCGTCGAACTTCACGTCCAGAGGCAGCTTCACCGGCAGGTCTTTTTCCGGTACCAGCACTTCTCCGCAGTGCGGGCAGTACACCACCGGAATGGGACAGCCCCAGTACCGCTGACGGCTGATCAGCCAGTCCCGGAGACGGTAGTTGATCCGCCGTTTCCCCAGGCCTTTTTCTTCCATATAGTCAATGATGGCCTTCATGGCCTTGTGCATTTCCATGCCTGTGAAGGGACCGGCATTCACCAGTACCCCGTCTTTGTCCTCATAGGCATCGGTCATTTCTTCCAGCTTCAGTTCCTTGTCCTTGGGCTGGAGGGTGAGGATCTTCTTGATGCCGTATTTGGTGGCAAACATCCAGTCACGATGGTCCCCGGTGGGCACCCCCATAACGGCGCCGGTACCGTAGTCCACCAGTACATAGTTGGTGATCCAGATCTGGACTTTTTCCCCGGTGAGAGGATGGATGCAGTCCACTCCGGTGTACATGCCCAGTTTTTCCGATTCACTGGAGGTCCGTTCAATATCGGAGGTGTTCTTCACTTTGTTGCAGAAGGCTTCCAGTTCCGCTTTCCGGGGATTGTCCTTCAGCAGTTCTTCCACCATGGGATGTTCCGGAGGGATCACCACAAAAGTGACCCCGTAGATGGTATCCGGACGGGTGGTGTACACATTCAGTTTCTTGTGGAGGCTGGGAACTTCAAAGCCGAATTCCAGACCTTCGCTGCGGCCGATCCAGTTCCGCTGCATGGTCTTCACCCGGTCCGGCCAGCCCGGCAGTTTGTCCAGGTCGTCCAGCAGCTGTTCCGCATAGTCGGTGATCTTGAAGAACCACTGGCTCAGCTGTTTCTTTTCCACCGGCTGATGGCAGCGCCAGCATTTGCCGTCTTCCACCTGTTCGTTGGCCAGTACGGTGCCGCAGGTGTCGCACCAGTTCACGGAGGCTTCCTTCTTCACAGCCAGGCCCCGTTTGTACATCAGTTCAAAGAACCACTGGGTCCATTTGTAGTACTCTTCCTTGCAGGTGACCACTTTCCGGTCCCAGTCATAGGACAGTCCCAGTTCCTTCAGCTGCCGGGTCATGTTGGCGATGTTTTCCATGGTCCATTTGGCAGGGGGAATCTTGTGTTTGATGGCGGCATTTTCCGCAGGCATGCCAAAAGAGTCGAAGCCGATGGGATGGAGCACATTGAAGCCCCGCATGGTCCGGAACCGGGCCACCACGTCCCCGATGGAATAGTTCCGCACATGGCCCATGTGCAGGTTCCCGGAGGGATACGGGAACATTTCCAGCACATAGGATTTGGGCCGGGGATCCTCATTGCTGACCTGGTAGGTCTTGTTGTCTTCCCAATACTTCTGCCACCGGGCTTCGATCTCGTGTGGCTCGTACTTTTCCTTGAACATGAACATACCTCCTAAAAAAGAAAACCCGTCTGAAACACCTTGCATAAGTTCTCTGGATTCAGTAACATATGAGTATTACAGTGGTTTTTGTCTGTGCAATAGATTCATTATATATTTCGTATCACATAAAGTCAACGCAGGAAGGAGTGGGAACAATGGCAATTTATGCCATGGGGGATCTGCATTTTTCCGGAGAACCCCCCACAAAGCCCATGGAGGTTTTTGGAGCCCAGTGGCTGGGCCATCGAAAAAAAGTCATCACATACTGGAAGGAAACGGTAAAGGACGGAGACACAGTGCTCCTGGTGGGAGACACCTCCTGGTCCATGGATCTGGAAGACGCGGTGGCAAAGGATCTGGGACCTTTGGCGGCCCTCCCCGGGGATCTGGTGATCCTCAAGGGGAACCATGACTACTGGTGGAATTCCTTAAAGAAACTCCAGGCGGCTCTGCCCCCCAAAGTCCATTTTCTCCACAATACCTTCTACCAGACAGGGGATGTGGCCCTGTGCGGCACAAGGGGCTGGAACCTGCCCAGCATGCCCGGGTTCGGAGAACACGACCAGCTGGTCTACGACCGGGAATGCCAGCGGTTGGAACGGAGCCTGGCCGGAGCCCGGGAGGCCGGGGCGAAGCACCTGATCGCCGCCCTCCACTACCCTCCCCTGTACAACCCGGAAGAAGTCACCGGCTTTACGGAACTGTGCAAAAAGTACCAGGTGGAACAGTGCATCTACGGCCATGTCCACGGGGATGCGGCCCATTTCCTGAACCTGTTCCAGGGAGAACGGGACGGCACCCGGTACCGGCTGGTGGCGGCGGATTATGTGGATTTCCATCTGGTGAAGATTTGCGATTGAAGAAAGGGACCCATCGTGCATCAATATCTGTTTTTTGTAGGCGGCTTCCCGGTGCGCATGTACGGGATCATGCTGTGCATCGCCATTTTCATGGCCACCGCCGTGGCTTATTTCCTGGCCTGGCGGGACGGCCGGGGCTGGGAGAAGTACCTGCCGGACATCGGCATCTACGGAGGCTTCTGCGGGCTCATCGGAGCCCGGCTCTGGGATGTGTTTTTCTTTGACTGGGGGTATTACAGTGCCCATCTCCTGGAAATCCCCTTTGTGTGGCAGGGAGGCATGGCCATCCAGGGGGGCATCCTGGGAGGGGTGCTGGGCGGTGCCCTGTACTGCTGGCGGCACAACGTCAACTGGATCGACATGCTGGATGTGATCTGCCCGGCTCTGTTCATCGGTCAGAGCATCGGCCGGATGGCCAACCTGCTGAACGGGGATGCCTTCGGGGCTCCCACGGGAGGAGATTTCGGCATCCTGTATCCGGCAGGGACCCTGGCCCGGGCCACCTACGGAGCGGTTCCCCTGTGGCCGGCAGAAGTGTGGGAAGGCCAGATCGATGTGATCCTTTTTGCTCTGCTGCTGCTGTTCCAGACCACCAGACCCAAAAAAGGACAGCCCTGCTGCCTTTATGTAATGCTCTACAGCCTGCTCCGGTTCTTCCTGGAATTTCTCCGGGGAGATTACGTGGAACCCATGCTGTGGGGCCTCAAAAGCGCCCAAGTCACCGCCCTGGTGTCCTTCGGCGTTGCTCTGGTGCTGTTTGTATGGGCGGGGATGAGAAAACCGGCTGCCTGAGGCAGCCGGTTTTTGTCAACGGCCGCTGACCGTTGGCAGCTGACAGCGATAGGGTGTTGCACGCAACGTGCAACACCCCCTTTTTTATTTCTTCCGATTGTAATTGATCAGGCACCCGGCCTTGATGATTTCTTTTTCTTCCTGGGTCAGGGGTTTGATGAACAGGGTCAGTTCCACCGGTTCTCCCTCTTTCAGCACCCAGGCCCGGATCTGGTCCAGACTGCCGTCCAGGGCTTCCCGGATTCCCGGCACGAAGATCCAGTCTCCCACTTCAAATCCTTCCGGTTCTCCTTTCAGGTGGAAGGGCAGCATCCCCCAGTTGATCACATTGCTCCGGTACCGTTTGGTGGCGTAGTCCTGGGTGATGTTGGCCAGGCCCCCGATCACCCGCTGGCAGCTGGCTGCCTGTTCCCGGGCAGACCCGTCACCGGGCCGGGTGGCGTACACCAGGGACCCGATTTCCGTATTGGACAGGGCAGCCCCTTCTCCTCCCGGGATCCCCTGGATCCGGCGGAACAGAGTCCCCAGTTCCGGTTTCTCCAGCAGCAGGTCTTTGCCGGCTTCCCGGGCCAGTTCCAGTTCCTTCACCGCCTTGGTCCGTGCCACATAGCCCGGATCCCGGCGGCTCAGGGTGAATTCCGCCAGGCCCAGAGGGTTGGACCGGTAGGAGGAAGTTTCTCCGGAGGGGATCAGTTCATCGGTGGTGGTCACCGGGTCCAGGATCTTGGAGCACACCTGGAGCAGTACATTTTCTCCCAGTTCCGGCATTTCCGGCCAATCCTTGATGTTGGGACCGTAGAACAGTTTCTGTTCCGGTTCCGGTTTGCCAAAGCCGTTGTACACCCGGGCCTTGTAGGCGCTGTCGTCGAAATGGTATTCCGGTACGCTGCCGAACACATCCCCGTAGGCTTCCGCGGAAGTCAGGATGCCGTTATTGGCTGCGGTAGCCGCAATACTCCGGGCGTCCATCAAGGCCACCGCCGCCATCTGTCCCTGGCCCGGTTTGGATCCTTCCCGGTTGGGGAAGTTCCGGGTATTGTGCCGGATGGACAGGCCGTTGTTGTTGGGGGTATCCCCTGCCCCGAAGCAGGGTCCGCAGAAGGCGGTCTTTACCACGGCTCCGGCAGCCATCAGATCTCCCAGCAGGCCCTTTTTCATCAGATCCATGTACACCGGCAGAGAAGACGGATACACATTCAGGGCAAATTCCCCGCTGCCCATGGACCGGCCCCGGAGGAGAGCGGCGGCTTCCGCCACGTTGGAGTAATTCCCGCCGGAACAGCCTCCGATGACCCCCTGCTGGACCTGGAGCTTCCCGTCCCGGATCTTGTCCGTAAGGGTATAGGGAGCCCGTCCCTGGGACACTTCTTCCGCTTTCTTTTCCGTTTCCCGGAGGATGTCTTCCAGGTTGGCGTTCAGTTCGTCGATGGTGTAGGCGTTGGAAGGATGGAAAGGCAGGGCGATCATGGGCTTCACCTGGGACAGGTCCACCTGGATGCAGCCGTCATAATAGGCCACTTCTCCCGGATTCAGTTCCTTGTAATCGGCCTCCCGGTGATGTTCCTTCAGGAAGGCCCGGGTATCTTCGTCAGTCCGCCAGATGGACGACAGGCAGGTGGTTTCCGTAGTCATTACGTCCACCGCATTCCGGTAGTCCGTGGACATGGAGGAAACCCCGGGTCCCACGAATTCCATCACTTTGTTCTTCACGTAGCCGTTCTTGAACACCGCCCGGCACAGGGCCAGGGCAATGTCCTGAGGTCCCACCCAGGGCTGGGGCCGGCCGGTAAGATACACGGCCACCACTTCCGGGTAATCCGTGTCCCAGGTGTCTCCCAGGATCTGTTTGTCCAGTTCCCCGCCCCCTTCGCCTACGGCCAGGGTCCCCAGGGCCCCGTACCGGGTATGGGAGTCGGAACCCAGGATCATCTTCCCGCAGCCGGCGTGCATTTCCCGCATGTACTGGTGGATCACGGCCACATGGGGCGGTACGAAGATGCCCCCGTATTTCTGGGCGGCGGTGAGGCCGAAGAGATGGTCGTCCTCGTTGATGGTGCCTCCCACGGCGCACAGGGAATTGTGGCAGCAGGTGAGCACATAGGGCATGGGGAAATGGTCCATGCCGGAAGCCCGGGCGGTCTGGATGATCCCCACATAGGTCAGGTCGTGGGAAGTGAGGGCGTCATAGCGGATCTTCAGATGATCCGGGGAACCGCTGGTGTTGTGGTCCTGGAGGATGCCCCAGGCAATGGTCCCCTTCCGGCCTTCTTCCCTTTCCAGTTTCCGGCCCAGTTTCTGTTCTCCCAGGGCCTTGTTCTCTTCCGGGATCAGTTCCCGGCCGTTCAGCAGATATGCACCGTTTTTCGTCAGTTCAATCATTTCATTCACCTCATGGATAGATTACAGGAACAGGCCGCCCAGGAAGAATACATGGAGGGCTGCCATGATCACATTGATGCCCACATTGGCCACACTGAGCAGGAACAGGGTCTTGAACATTTTGTTCATCTCGTAGGTGGTGGTTTCCTTGGCTGCGGAATAGGAGGACATGATG
This sequence comes from Acidaminococcus sp., assembly GCF_057597765.1. Classification (NCBI taxonomy): domain Bacteria; kingdom Bacillati; phylum Bacillota; class Negativicutes; order Acidaminococcales; family Acidaminococcaceae; genus Acidaminococcus; species Acidaminococcus sp. The sequence continues at coordinate 175,958 of NZ_DBMBXK010000001.1, forward strand.
ATGGCCCCGCCGGTGGACAGAGGGCTGATGGCCGCCGCAAAGGAGGTAGCGGTAATGGCGGAGATCAGTTCCACGTAGCTGACGCTGCCTCCGAAGGTACCGGTGATCTGGTGAGCGATAGGATACAGAGCCGGCATGACCACACCGGTGGTGGAGCTGACCCAGGACAGGATCCCGGAAGTCGCGGCCATAATGGGCACGGCGGTGGAAGCGGTCATAAAGGAAGCCAGGAAGTCGGACACCAGTTTGATGCCTCCCAGTTTGGTGATCACGCTGACCAGCATCCCCACTCCGCAGATCAGCATCAGGGTGCCCCAGGGAATCTGGCGGATGGCCTGTTTTTCGTCAGCGCATTTCAGGAGAATCAGCACGGCAGCCGCCACAAAGGCGAACAGCCCCGTATCCATCTTGAAGCCGATGCAGAAGATGACCATGACGGCAATGGCGCCCATGGTGATTTTCTGTTCCCGGTTGAAAGCGGGAATGTCGGACAGTTTCAGCGGGTTGTCCCCGTTCACCTTGTACCCTTTGTACAGCAGGTAGACAACCACCGTGAACACAAAGCCGGACAACAGGGTGGTCAGGAACAGGTGGAGGCCGAAGCCGTCGATGCCATAAGGTTCCGACAGGTTCCGGGCCAGGATCCCGGTAAGGGACAGGGGAGAAGCGCAGCCGGCGTTGGCCCCCAGTTTGGCGTACAGAGCCGTGGCCATAGGGTTGATCTTCAGCTCAAAGGCCAGGTACACGGCGAAGGTGGTCATCAGGATCCCGGCGGCAATGTGGCCGGGTCCGATGGAAGAGATAAAGGCGCTGAGCACAAACATCAGGATGGGGATCAGGTAGGTCCGTTTCCCCACCAGAGCTACCACTTTTTTGGAAAACAGATCCAGGGTGCCGTTGGCGGAAGCCATGCCGAACAGGAAGGTGACCCCTACCAGGGTTACGAACATGGAGCTGGAAAACCCGCTGACAATGGCCTTGGCCGAAAGGTTCCCCGCCATGCCCAGCAGGAAGGCGGCCCCCACAGAGAAGAAACCGATGTTGATTTTTTTGATGAACCCTACGGCGACCACCAGGGCCAGCACCAGCAGGGAAATTACACTGAAGTCCATATCCATTCTCCTTTTTCTTCTGTATCAGACCCGTACCCGGGCCAGGCCTTCCAACAGCAGGTTGGCTGTCCGGTACCCGAAGGTATCCAGGATTTCCGGCACCGTTCCATTTTCCTTCCAGTCCACTCCGCAGGGCAGGATCCCTCCCGGATGACCGATCCGGATGTTCTGGAGATCCCCTTCCGTACGGAACACCTGCCGGACCAGGGTACCGGGGACCGCTGCAGCGGCCGCGGTGCACATGGCTCCCGTCATGGCGTAACTGGGATGAGCCTTCTGCATGGACATCATCCGGGCCACCAGGTCCACCTGGTCAGCCTTTATGGTTTCCCCTGCCGAAGTGGTGTAGGCGGCAGGAGGAGCCACCAGTGTCATCTTGGGCAGTCCCGGAGTCACCCAGGCCGCTTCTTCCGGTTTCTCACAAAGTCCCAGCTTCACCGCTGCCAGGCCCCGGATGGTTTCCAGCAGCCGGAGCAGTTCCGGATCTCCGTTGATGGCATCGGGCAGTTCCGTTCCCGTAAGACCCAGGTCAGCGGCCCGGACAAATACCAGAGGGTTGGCCGCATCCACCAGGGATACTTCCACCGGACCCTTCCCCGGTACTTCCAGCACATCCACCGGGTTCCCGGTGGGCAGCAGCCCTTTCCCCAGGGTCCCCGCCGGTTCCACAAACCGGAGTTTCAACGGAGACGCCGTCCCCGGCACCCCGGCGATCCGGAATTCTCCCTCATACTGGACCTGCCCGTCACGGGTGGGGACTTCTTCCTGGATCACCTTGCCGGTGTTGGTGTTGTAGATCCGCACCAGGGTAGTGCCTTCCAGAGCCGGCACCAGTTTCTTTTCAATGGCGAAAGGCCCGACCCCGGAAGAAATGTTGCCGCAGTTGCCTCCGTAGCTGACCACCGCCTTGTCCACGGAAACCTGGGCGAAGGTGTAATCCACATCCGCGTCAGACCGGTCCGATTTCCGGAGGATGGCCACCTTGCTGGTCACCGACTGGCTGCCTCCCAGTCCGTCGATCTGTTTCTTGTCCGGGCTTCCCATGAGCCGCAGCAGCAGGGCATCCCACTGTTTCCGATTGGCCGGAAGATCCTTTTCCAGCAGATAGACCCCTTTGCTGGTGCCTCCCCGCAGTATCGTTACCGGCAGTTTGTATGCTTTCTCCATGTTTCTGTACCTCCCTGGATTCCTGAACTCCGTTCTTTCGTTGACTCTATGGTACCAGAATTTTCAGAATGGGTTAAATTCATCTTTTATCAGTTCATCATGAATTTAATTCATGGTTTTAGGCCCAAATTTACGAAGAAAAGCTTTTTTCTGAACAGTACTTTTTATAAAATCAGTTATTTTGTCACTTTTTATCCGCTTGAAGGGTTCTGTACAGAAAGAAAAGAGAATTTTTGTATTTTCAGTACAATAAAAACAATTCATGTTTTCTATATTAGCTATGGTTTTCAGGAATGATCCAGGGTATAATCGAAGAAAAACAAGGAGGATGCCATGGATTTCAAAGAACTGAACTATGTACTGGCCATTGCCCGGCACCAGAACATCACCAAGGCAGCAGAAGCCCTCCATCTCACCCAGCCCACCCTGTCCAAATTCCTGAAGGCCCTGGAAACAGAACTCCACCAGCCTCTGTTCCAGCGTCTGGGGAACCGGTACCAGCCCACCTACGCCGGGGAGCGGTACCTCCAGCGGGCCCGGGAGATTCTGGAGGCCAAACGGGCCCTGGACCAGGAAATGGGGGATATTATCAAGAACAACGAAGGGTATCTGAAAATCGGATTCCCCACCATGCGGGGCACCTATATGCTGCCCATCACCCTGCCCCTGTTCCATGAAAAATACCCCAATGTACGGATTGACGTCCACGAGGCCAATTCGGACCATCTGGTCCGGCTGCTCCTGGACGGGGACATCGATCTGGCCTTTTTCAACTACCTGGACCCGGAGCCCGGGCTGGCCACTACGGTGATCAGCCGGGAAGAAGTGGTGCTGGTGATGCACAAAGACAGTGAATTCACCCGATACGGACGGAAGAAGAAGGACTGCCGGTATCCCCATATGGACCTGCGGCTCCTGAAGGACCAGGGGTTCATTGTCCAGAACCCCAACCAGCGGACCCGGCAGGTGGTGGACCGGCTGTTCCGGCAGCAGCACCTGGAGCCCCGGATCATCCTGGAAACCAAGAACATCCAGGCAGAAGCGGAACTGGCGGCCCGGGGCTACGGGTTCACCTTCATCACCGAGACCCATCTGAAGTACATCCCGGACCGGAGCCAGCTGGCCCTGTTTTCCGTAGGCAGTCCCAACACTACGGTTACCTTCGTGGCCGCCTACCGGAAAAACGGTTACCTCCCCTTCCACGCCCAGGAGTATATCAAGATCGTGAAGGAGTTTACGTAAAAAAGAGGATGCTGCACGCGCAAAAAACACACGTGCAGCATCCTCTTTTTGTCAACGGTCAACGAAGGGGTGCTGCGTGCAGCACCCCTTTTTCACTTCACCATCTCCCGCATCTCCGGCAGATAAAACTTCCTTCCCTCTGCCAGGATCTGTTCCGGGATCCCGAAGAAAGGTTCGGCGATGCTGCCGGCCATGGCGGCCAGGGTATCCGTATCCCCGCCCAGGGATACGGCGTTCCGGAGGGCGTCTTCAAAATCTTCCGCCTCCAGGAAACTTTCCAGAGCCTGGGGCACGGAGCCCTCGCAGGTGGCATCTCCCTCATAGCTGTCCCGGATCTCCTCCAGCCGGAAATCCAGGGGATAATACTGGCGCAGGTAGGTGCGGATCTGGTCTTTGGTCTTGTGCTGCCGGGCCAGGAACACCGCCCCGGCCACAGCCCGGGCCGCCCGGTAGGAATCCGGATGGTTGTGGGTCACCTGGCAGGACAATACCGCCAGATGCTGGGCTTCTTCCAGGGTGGAAGCGAACCACCCTGCCGGGGATACCCGCATGGCTGCTCCGTTGCCGAAGCTGCCATAAGGCCCCAGGGACGGATCACGGAGCCACAGCCGGAATTTGCCCCCGAACCCGGCGTTGGGATACTTCTGCCCCAGGTTCCGCATTTCCCGGGCCAGAAGGGGCAGCACTGTATCCGCCTCCAGCAGTTTCCCGGCCTGTTGGGCCTCCCCAAAGACCCTTGCCACCGCCAGGGTCATAAGGGAATCGTCCGTTGCCCGGCAGCCGGGACCGAACAGGGGAAATTTCTTCCCCTTGTGCCCGGACCATTCATAAACCGATCCCACAATATCTCCGATAAATGCCCCTTCCATCCTGTACCTCCTATTTCCACTCCAATTCCACCGGGCAGTGGTCGCTGCCCATCACTTCATTGTGGATGATCACGTCCTGGATCCGGTCTTTCCCGTTCTGGGACACCAGGAAATAGTCGATCCGCCACCCGGCGTTCCGTTCCCGGGCCTTGAACATGTACGACCACCAGGTGTAGGCCCCGGTCTTGTCCGGATACAGGCTCCGGAAAGCATCCACGAACCCGTGTTCCAGGAACTGCTGGAACTTGGCCCGTTCCTCGTCCGAGAACCCGGCGTTCTTGTGGTTGCTGTCCGGATTCTTCAGATCGATGGGCTGGGCGGCCACGTTCATGTCCCCGCAGACAATCACCGGCTTCTGTTCTGCCAGTCTGGCGCAGTAGTCCTGGAACACGTCCTCCCAGCCCATCCGGTAGTCCAGCCGGGTAAGCCCCCGCTGGGAATTGGGGGTGTACACGTTCACCAGGATGAAATCCGGGTATTCGGCGGTGATCACCCGGCCTTCCTGGTCGTGTTCCGCCAGGCCCAGGCCGTAGGTCACTTTCAACGGTTCCGTCTTGGAAAAAATGGCGGTGCCGGAATAGCCCTTTTTCACCGCGCTGTTCCAGTATTCATGGTAGCCGGGGAACTGGAAATCCGCCTGTTCCCGCTGCATCTTGGTTTCCTGGACGCAGACAATGTCCCCGTCCGCCTCTTTCATAAAATCAGCAAAGCCTTTGTTCATACAGGCCCGGAGGCCATTTACATTCCAGGTGATCAGTTTCATGGGTATACCTCGTTTGTCATTTATCGTAAATCGTTGATCAAAGGATACGGCGCCGAACAAATGGCGGCGCCTAACCCACCACCATTGCGCAGGCGCAACGGTCCCCCGCCCTTGCAAAGGGCGGATATACTGCACGCCGGGCTGCGCCCTTGTGCATAAGCAATGGGCCGCAGGCCCGAGCCCCTATCCGCCCTTTTCAAGGGCGGGGAACCAGCCCCTGGGCTGGTGGTGGGTTAGCAGCCCCCGGCTGCGTTTCCATTCATCGCCATCTGCCCCGGGCAGATGGTCTCCATGGGCTGCGGACTAGAGACCAGTGACTGTTTGCCTCTCCCCCAGCTCCGGAAAAATCCAGTTCAGGACCCCCAGCCAGGCTGCCCACAGAACCGGATACACCGGCTCCGGGAGGATGAATACGAAGGATGTGAGAAAGCTCCAGAAGGCCGCCGTAATGAGCAGCAGGCCTCCGTTGAACAGCAGCCGGTGCTGGTAATGGGCTCCGCAGCGGCAGTATTCCAGCCCCAGGGCCAGGTAGAACAGCTGCTGGAGGAAGGCCGCCCCCAGGGCTCCCTTGTCTGTGTCCCACACGGCCCACAGGGCCCCCAGGGTCATGAGCACCGGCCACAGGGTCCACAGGGCGCCCCGGGGCTGGCGCATTTTCCGCCAGCCGAAGAAATGCCACACACTGTACCAGGTACAGGGCACCGTCACCAAAAACCACAGTTCCAGCAGGGGATATTCCACCCGCAGCGGCCAGGCCGCCGGAAACAGGTACAAAGTCCCCAGCACCAGGGCCACCGCAGCCAGATGCCAGGCTTTTTCCCGCTTCTTCAGCCGTTCGATCACCGGCAGGGCCAGCCACACCCCGGACCCCACCCAGAACAGCAGCACCAGTTTCAGAGGAAAATACCAGTCCAGTGCCGGAGTGGCAAAGGTGGTCAGGGTGTTGAACAGCAGCACCACCCAGAAAATCAGGTCCTTCCGCTGCCGGAGGATCAGTTTGCTCAGCTGCACCTTATCCATGGCTGGTTTTCTCCATTTTGGCCAGGAATTCCAGGCTCCGGAGGGGACGGTCCGTCTGGTACAGGATGAACTGGTGGAGGATCTTCTCCATGGCCATCAGTTCCCGGCCCCGGACGGTGAAATCCGGGGGAGACTGGAGATCCAAATGGAGCAGCCGGTCCATCAGGTCCCGGGTGGCTACCGTAAAGGGCAGTTCATCCCCCATGGCACAGTTTTTGCACAAAAAGCCCCCCTGGACCAGGCTGAAATATCCGTCTTCCGTCACCGGTTCCCCGCAGCTGGTGCACTGGTCCAGGATGGGATTCAGCCCGCACAGGGCCAGCAGCTTCAGCAGGGTGCTGTCGGTGACCAGCCGCCGGTTCCGTTTCCCCAAAAGACGGAAGGCTTCCAGCAGCAGCAGGAACACTTCTTCCTGGGGTTCCTCATCCCCCAGGAGATGTTCTGCCGCTTCCCCGATAATGGCTCCGTAGGCCAGGTTCTCCCAGTCCATGGCAAGGGGCATCTCCAGGCTTTCACAGCTCCGGAGAGAAGCCACCTTCCTCCCTGGGGAAAGGCTCAGCCGGAGATGGGCAAAAGGCTGGACCAGGCGGCCGCTCTGGCTCCGGGGATAGGCCGCTCCATAGGCCACAAAGGGGATTTTGCCGTGTTCACGACAAAAGCAGACTGCGTATTTATCCGCAGTCTGCCAGTTTTTTACTCGGAGGATCACTGCTTCGTCTTGAAACACTTCACTGCTCATGGACAGCCGCTTCCTTCTTGTCTTTTTTCAAAGGGATCACCCGGACCCGGAGCACCCGGAACCCAGTGGAATCCAGCACTTCGAACTTGTAGCCGTTTTCCTCCACACTGTCGCCCACCACCGGCTGCCGGCCGATGAGGCCGAACACATAACCTCCGATGGTGTCCTCTTCCGGATCATCGAACTGGATCCCCATGATTTCCGATACTTCATCCAGGAGCACCAGTCCGTCGAACACATAAGACCCGTCGGGCATCTTGTTGATTTCCGGCATATCCGTATCATGCTCGTCCTGGATATCCCCTACGATTTCTTCCAGCAGGTCTTCCATGGTCACCAGCCCTGCGGTGCCCCCATATTCATCGGCTACCGCCGCCATCTGCACATGCTTGTGCTGCATCAGCTGGAGGATCTTGGCAATGGACATGCTTTCCGGCACCACATCGATTTCCCGCATAATGGACCGGAGGTCGAAGCCCGGCTGCCGGTAGTCCGCATTCATGAATTCCCGGATGTGGACCATCCCCAGGATATGGTCCCGGTCCTCTTCACAGAGAGGGTACCGGGTGTGGCCGGATTCCCGGATCACCTTCATGTTTTCCTCGATGGGGTCGTCCACGAACAGGCACACCATGTCCTGCCGGGGCACCATCACTTCCCGGGCCACCCGGTCTGCAAAATCGAATACATTGTCAATGAGCCGGCTTTCCACCGGGTCGATGCTGCCGCCTTTTTCACTGGCACTGACCATTTTCCGGATGTCATCCTCCGAATGGCTGGCCCCTTTCTGGGCCGGTTCCACCCCCATGAAATGGTACAGGGCAGCGCCCACATGCCAGAACAGATAAGCAAATGGATATAAGATTGGTTTCAGTATGCGCCCAAGCGCAGGTCCCGCGTCTATAGGACATCTCTCCTTTGATCATTTTGCCGGTTTTTCCGGCGGGGTATATCGCTCAAATTATACACTTTTTCCCGGCGTCCGGTCAATATTGGGGACGGTCTCCGGCCAGCCCCAGCCGTTTCAGGTCCCCTTCCTTTTCCCGCCATTTGGGACGGACCTTCACCCACAGTTCCAGGTACACCCGGTTCCCCAGGAAAGCTTCCATATCCTCCCGGGACCGCTGGCTGATTTCCTTCAGCATCTTCCCCTTGGCCCCGATCAGGATGGCCTTTTGGGAATCCCGTTCCACATAAATGTCTCCCCGAACATACACCATGCCGTTGGGCCGGGTCTTCATTTCCTGTACCTGGACCGCCACCGCATGGGGCACTTCGTCCCGGGTCAGCTGGAGGATCTTCTCCCGGATGATTTCCGCCGCCATCACCCGTTCCGGCTGGTCCGTATACATGTCTTCCGGATAGAAATCAGGCCCCACTGGCAGGCAGCTCTGGATTTCCTGGAGCAGAGGCGAAAAGTCCTCATCTTCCAGAGCGGACAGGGTCAATACGCTGCGGAAGGGATATTCCTTCCGGAATTTGTCGATCATGGGCAGGAGCACCGCTTTGTCCGCAAGCCGGTCGATTTTGTTCAGCACCAGGATCACCGGCGCTTTGCAGTCTTCCCGCAGCCGTTCCAGGATCACCTGTTCTCCCTTCCCCCGTTTTTCCGAGGCATCCACCACAAAAAGCACCACATCCACTTCTTTGATGGCATTGAGGGCCGCCTGGACCATGTGTTCTCCCAGTTTGTCCTGGGGTTTGTGGAGGCCGGGGGTATCCAGGAACACCATCTGGGCTTCCGCCGTGCTCAGGATGCTCAGGATCCGGTTCCGGGTGGTCTGGGGCCGGTCGGAGATAATGGCCACCTTTTCCCCCACCAGATGGTTCACCAGGGTGGATTTTCCTGCATTGGGGCGTCCCACCACGGCTACAAAACCGGAGCGATGCTGTTGGGTATTCTGTTCTTCCATATAAGTCCTTTCTGTATTACAAACTGAAATCATAGGGCAGCAGGTCCGCCACCGTGGCGGTCTTTACCTGTCCCTTCACATTGGTCAGATAGATCCGGGGGATGCGGAATTCCGCCATCACCTGCCGGCAGGCCCCGCAGGGGGACACCGGTTCCGGAGTATCGGCAGTGACGCACAGGGCGGCAAACTCCCTGACCCCTTCCTTCACGGCGGCAAAGATGGCACACCGTTCCGCGCAGAGGCTCAGGCCATAGGAAGCGTTTTCCACATTGCAGCCGGTGAAGATCCGGCCGTCCGCTGCCCGGACCGCTGCTCCCACCGCAAAATGGGAATAGGGGCTGTAGGAATTTTTCCGCACGGCACAGGCCGCTTCAAACAGCTCCCGGTCCAGTTCAGCCTCCATAGTTTTCCTCCGCCAGGTCCAGTTCCCGGAGGATTTCCTCCTCCCGGGCCCTCATCACCCGTTTGTCCGCCTCTTCCATATGGTCATAGCCCAAAAGGTGGAGCATCCCATGGACCGCCAGGTAGGTCATTTCCCGGGTGAGCCCATGGCCAAATTCCTCTCCCTGCTCCACGGCCCGGGGAGCGGAGATGATTACGTCCCCCAGCAGGTGTTCCGCTTCCCCGTCGTCCACTTCCGGTTCCTCGTCCCCTTCGTCCAGGGCAAAGCTCAGCACGTCCGTAGGACGGTCGATGCCCCGGTACTCCCGGTTCAGGGTATGGATCTCTTCATTGTCCACAATGGTAATGTCCACTTCCGTATTGTCCGTCAGTTCCTCTTTCCGGGCCACAATGTCCATGGCCTTTTTCAGGGTCTCTTCCAGTTCTTCCGGAATGGCAATCTCCGTCTGGTTGTTTTCCAGGGTAACGATCATTTTCCTTCTCCTTTATTCCTGTCAGCACCGGGCTGCCGGTGTTCCTTCCGGGCCCGGTCGTATTTTTCATAAGCCCGGATGATGGCCCCCACGATTTCGTGCCGGACCACATCCTGTTCAGAAAAATGGATGATGCCGATCCCCGGCACGTCCTGGAGCACCTGGGCCGCATTCACCAGTCCGGAAGGCCGTCCTCCCGGCAGGTCCACCTGGGTGGCATCCCCGGTGACCACCAGCTTGGAGCCGAAGCCGAACCGGGTAAGGGCCATCCGCATCTGTTCCTGGGTGGTGTTCTGGGCCTCGTCCAGGATGATGAAAGCATCATTTAGGGTACGGCCCCGCATGTAGGCCAGAGGGGCCACTTCGATGATCCCCCGCTGGAGGTTCTTCTGGAAGGCCTCCATCCCCAGCATTTCGTACAGAGCATCATACAGAGGCCGCAGATAGGGATCCACCTTTTCCTGGAGATCCCCGGGCAAAAAGCCCAGCTTTTCCCCGGCTTCCACCGCGGGACGGGTGAGGATGATCCGTTCCACTTCCTTGTTTTTCAGGGCCTTCACCGCCATGGCCACCGCCAGGTAGGTCTTCCCGGTACCGGCGGGCCCGATGGCAATGGTAATGTCGTTCTGGGCAATGGTCTTCAAATACCGCATCTGGCCCAGGGTCTTGGCCTTTACCTGCCGTCCCCGGACAGTGGTGAGCACCGTATCGGTGAACAGCTTGTGGAGCTGTTCCTCCTGGCCTTCCCGGACCAGTTTCAGGCTGTATTTCACATCATGCTGGGTAATGGGCAGCCCCTGGCGGTACAGGTACAGCAACTCCCGGATCAGCCGGTCCGCCAGCTCCACATCCTGTTCCGCTCCCTGGGCGATCAGTTCGTTTCCCCGGGGGATCAGCCGGCAGCCCAGGCTCTCCTGCATCTGCTTCAGGTATTCATCTGTTTCTCCCAGTACCGCCACCATTTCCCGGGCGTCCTGGAATTCAAACCGTTTTTCCGTCACTTCCGACAAACTCCATTCCTCCTGCTTGTTACGAGTTGATTGACTGTTCCTTTCATTATATCGTTTCCGGAAGAAAAAAGAAACAGGAAACCCACTTGACAAAGAACCCCATTATCGTTTAGAATAAGTTTGTTGCTTATGGAACTATAGCTCAGATGGTTAGAGTATCACGTTGACATCGTGGGGGTCACTGGTTCGAGTCCAGTTAGTTCCACCAGATAAAAAGCAGAGGCTGCCGGAAGGCAGCCTTTTTTGTTGTATGGGTTCAGCGTTGGTTGTTTCAGAATCAATTTGTCAAAATTGATTTCCATCGGCCAGTGACCAGTGACAAAAAAGAGGCCCGCAGGCCTCTTTTTTCTTATTTACTTCACCCTATTCCGCAGGGTCCCGATTCCTTCGATGGAACATTCCACCACGTCCCCGCTTTTCAGGAACCGGGGCGGGTTCATGCCGATGCCGGTGCCGGCGGGAGTACCGGTGGCAATGATGGTCCCGGCCCGGAGGGTCATCCCTTTGCTCAGTTCGCTGATGATGTAAGGGATCCCGTGAACCAGCAGTTTCGTGTTGCTGTCCTGGCGCAGTTCCCCGTTCACCTTGCAGGTGAGATGGAGCGCCGGCGGAAAATCAAATTCATCCGCCGTAACGATGCAGGGCCCCATGGGGGCAAAGGTGTCCAGGCTCTTCCCGAAATACCACTGTTTATGGGCCACCTGCACGTCCCGGGCGGTTACATCGTTAATGATGGTATAGCCGAACACATAGTCCCCGGCATCTTTTTCCGCCACATCCCGGGCTTCCTTCCCGATGATCACCGCCAATTCGCATTCATAGTCCAGTTCCTTCACCACATTGAAATGGCCGTCGATGGTCCCGTCCGGATCCACCGCCCGGTCCACCCGTTTGGAGAAGTACACAGGTACCTGCCGCTGGACGATTTTTTCCGGTACATATTCATCAGGCAGTTCGTCGTCGTGGGATTTGTAGTTGATGCCCAGACAGATAATGTCATTCCGGGGATGGGTAATGGGAGCCAGGAGCTTGACCTGGTCAATGGGAACCGCACCCATGTCCACCCGGGCAATAGCCAGCAGTTCTTCAAAATCCGCCTGCTGGATCAGTTCATACATATTGTTGTACTTGTTGGCCGGGATCACAAATTTTCCATCCTCGGAAATGATCCCCACCTGTACATCGCTGTCGTATTCGAAGGTAACGATTTTCATGACTCTCCACTCCCCTAACCGATTCCACGGTACAGTGTTTTCATTTCTCTGTATTCATTGTACAATGTTTGTGCTAAAATTACCAGTATATGATACAAAACTTCCTAACTGTAAACCTTAATGTTATAGAAGGATCTGTTTTTCCCAAAGGAGGATGCCATGTTTGCCGGATATCAGCTGGATGACGGCCACGGAGACTACAACCGCAGCTACGAACAGAACTGGGATATCGATTACGCCGACTATTCCACCGACCACAGAGAGAACAACTACAGGAACTATGAATGGAAAGTTCCCAAAAGCAAAAAGGAACGGATCAAAAGTATATTGAATCATTACGAATGACAAAGGGGGCGCTGCACACAACGTGCAGCGCCCCCCTTTGTCTTCCTTCCGCGCACAAGAAATTGTTTCTAAATGGCGAAAATTCTTCTACAGTGGACAAATTCTCTGTTAATTCCCATAGTTGTTTTTATCTCGATAACACTTTGAAAAAAATATTGTATGAGGTATACAAAAAACTGTTGACATTTGTATCCGGTAGTGATAAATTACGTACCATAAACAAGCATCCGATTTGATCACGGCACTTGCATTCCCGAGTGTCGGATTTTTTTCGAAGGAGTGATGATGATGAACGGATTAACGCTTGTGTGTCTTGCTATCGTAATCTTTATCTGCGCGTACATGTTTTATGGCCGCTGGCTGGTAAAGACCTGGGGAATCGAACCGGATGCGAAAACTCCTGCCTACCGTTTCCGGGATGACAAGGACTTTGCCCCTGCTTCCCGCTTCACGGTATTTGCCCATCAGTTTTCTTCCATTACCGGTGCCGGCCCTGTAACCGGTCCGATTATCGCCGCCATGTTTGGTTGGGTTCCTGCTTTCTTATGGATTTTGGTAGGCGGCGTATTCTTCGGTGCTGTACAGGATTTCACCGCCCTCTATGCTTCCGTGAAGAACGACGGCAAAGGCATGGGTGCCCTGATTGAAAAATACGTGGGCCATACCGGCTGCAAAATGTTCCTGATGTTCGGCTGGCTGTTCTCCCTCTTGGTAATCGCCGCCTTCTCCGACATTATGGCCAGCACCTTCAACGGCTTCTCCAAAACCGGCGAAATGATGGGGCCCAACGCCTCCGCCGCTTCCATTTCCATGATCTACATCGTGGTTGCCATGATCTTCGGTGTGGTGACCCGCCGGTTCAACATCCACGGTTCCAAAGAACTGATCCTGGGAATCCTGTGCATGGTGGCCATGGTGAGCCTTGGCATTGCCCATCCCATCTACGCTTCCCGTACCACCTGGCTGTATGTGACCTATGCGTACTGCTTCGCCGCTTCCATTATGCCCATGTGGCTGCTGATCCAGCCTCGTGACTATCTGTCCGTATTCCTGCTGCTGGGGATGATCCTGGCCGGTGTCCTGGGCATCATCGTGGGGAATCCTTCTATTAATATGCCTGCCTTCACTTCCTTTGATGTAGCCGGCAAGCCTTTGTTCCCCATCCTGTTTGTAACCATCGCCTGCGGGGCTGTATCCGGGTTCCATTCCCTGGTTTCTTCTGGTACTTCCTCCAAAACCATTTCCAATGAAAAAGATATGCTGCCCGTTGGGTATGGTTCCATGCTGATTGAATCCACCCTGGGTGTGGTTTCCCTGGTTATCGCCTGCTCCGTGGCTGTAAACGGCCAGCTGCCCAAAGCCACTCCGTTTGCTATCTTCGGTGGTGCCATCGGCAACTACTTCACCATGTTCGGTATTCCCAAATATTACAGCACCTGCATCGTGACCATGTGCGTATCCGCTCTGGCCATGACCACCATCGATGCGGTAACCCGTATCGGCCGGATGATGCTCCAGGAAATCCTGGCTCCGGAAGAAGGCAAGGAACAGGGTTCCGTGGCCAAATTCCTGAGCAATACGTATGTGGCCACCATCGTGACCCTGATTCCCAGCTACCTGCTGTGCCTGGGCGGTTACATGAATATCTGGCCGCTGTTCGGTGCTGCCAACCAGCTGCTCAGTGCCCTGTGCCTGGTTGCCCTGGCCGTATTCCTGAAAGTGACCGGCCGTAAGAGCTGGATGCTCTACATCCCCATGACCTTTATGTTCCTGGTGACCATGAGCGCCCTGTGCCTGTCCATCTATGGCATCTACAAGAAAGCCATGGCAGGTGTGTTCTTCCCCATGGTGGAAGGTCTCCAGCTGGTAGTAGCTCTGTGCCTGATGTTCCTGGCCATCAACGTGGTCCGGAGCTGCACCAAGGAACTGTTCGCCGGCAAAGTAGAAGTTGCCAACAAATAAAAAAGACTGCCTTCGGGCAGTCTTTTTTTCATCACTTCAGCAAGAAGGGGGCTGTTGCATGAGCAACAGCCCCCTTCTTGGGTCGCGGATCGCGAGTCGTGACCCGTGGCCCGCGACCGGGGGTATGAATTTCTTCACGCCCCCTTATCTTCCCAACAACCGCAAAAATTCTGCCTCGTCCAGGATGGTCACTCCCAGATTCTGGGCCTTGGTGTACTTGCTGCCCGGGTCGGCTCCGGCCACCACGTAATCGGTCTTTCTGCTGACACTGCTGGTGACCTTGGCCCCCACTTCCTGGGCCATGGTCTGGGCGGTGGCTCTGTCCAGGGTGGGCAGGGTACCGGTGAACACCATGGTCTTCCCATAGAAGGGATGGTTCTCATCCTGAGCTGGTCCGGAGGTCATTTCCATATTGAGCCCCAGTTCCTTCAGCCGTTCCACAAAGGCCTGGTTCATGGGATCAGCAAACCAGGTGACCACGCTTTCCGCAATCACCGGACCGATGTCCGGTGTCTGGGCCAGGTCTTCCTGGGTGGCTGCCATGAGCTTGTCCATGGTGCCGTATTTCTGGGCCAGGGTCCGGGCCACCTTGGCCCCTACGTGACGGATCCCCAGGGCAAAGAGCAGCTTGTCCAGGCTCTGGCTCTTGCTCCCTTCGATGGCGCTGATCAGGTTGTCCGCGCTTTTAGGGCCCATCCGGTCCAGCTGCTGGACCTGTTCCCGGGTCAGGAGATACAGATCTCCCGGATCCTTCACCAGCCCGGCTGCCGTCAGCTGGGCCAGCACACTGGGGCCGCAGCCGTCGATGTTCATGGCGTCCCGGCTGGTAAAATGGATCAGCCCTTCCCGTCCCAGGGCCGGACAGTGGGGATTGGTGCAGCGCCAGGCCGCTTCTCCCGCCTTCCGTTCCACCTTCCAGCCGCATTCCGGGCAGGTTTCCGGCATGTGGAACTCTTTTTCCTCCCCGGTCCGTTTTTCCGGCACCACCCGGAGCACTTCCGGAATGATTTCCGCGGCTTTGTTGATGATAACATGGTCCCCGATCCGGATATCCCGTTCTTTGATGAAATCTTCATTGTGGAGGGTGGCCCGGCTGATGGTGCTGCCGGACAGCCGCACCGGCTGAAGTACGGCAGTGGGGGTCAGCACCCCGGTGCGGCCCACCTGGATCACAATATCTTCCAGCACCGTTTCCGCCTGTTCCGGAGGGAACTTGTAGGCCATGGCCCAGCGGGGATCCTTGCCGGTGGCTCCCAACAGGTTCTGCTGCCATACGTCGTTTACCTTCACCACCACTCCGTCGGTGTCGTAGCCCAGGGAGGCCCGGCGTTCTCCGTGCTTTTTGATCAGTTCATTGGCTTCCTGGATGGTGTCCACCAGGGTCCGGCCTTCGGTGGTGGTGAACCCGTACTGCTGGAGCATGTCCATGGAGGCGTTGTGGGTGGGCAGGTTCCCGGCTCCCACTCCGATGCCATAGGCAAAAAAGGCCAGGGACCGTTTGGCGGTGACCCGGGGATCCAGCTGGCGCAGGGATCCGGCCGCCGCATTCCGGCAGTTGGCGAATTCCTGTTCCCCGGCTTCCTGCCGCTCCTCGTTCAGCTTCACAAAGGCCTGCCGGGGCATGTACACTTCTCCCCGCACATCCAAAAGCTCCGGGATCTCCATGCCGGGAATGGGCTTCAGCACTTTGGGAATGTTGGCAATGGTCCGGACGTTTTCCGTAACGTTTTCCCCCACCACTCCGTCACCCCGGGTGGCCGCCCGGACGAACCGGCCATTTTCATAAATGATGCTGCAGGCCAGGCCGTCGATCTTGGGTTCCACCACATACTGGACTTTGGCATCCTTCGGCAGCCCTTCATGGACCCGCCGGTCGAACTCTTCCATCTCTTCCGGGGAAAAGGCATTGGCCAGACTCAAAAGCGGGGTCATGTGCCGGACTTCCGTAAATCCTGGCTTGGCATAGCCTCCCACATGCTGGCTGGGAGAATCCGGGGTCACAAGCTCCGGATTCTCTGCTTCCAGGGCTTTCAGTTCCCGCATCATGGCATCGTATTCCGCATCGGTGATCAGGGGATTGTCCTGGACATAATACAGATAGGAATTCTTTTTCATCACGGCCCGCAGCTCGTTGATCCGGGCTGCCGCCGCCTCTTTGGTCATTTCACTCATGGCACTCTGCTCCTCAGATTTTCTGCAGGATCTTGTATTTGGTGGCCAGCTGTTTGATGCCGCTGCCCGGGAAGGCCACAGTCACCAGCTGACCCTCGCTGCCGTCAGGACGGGCTTCGATGATGGTCCCCACCCCGAACTTCTTGTGCCGGCATTTGTCCCCGGCCCGGAATTCCGGCACCGGACCCCCTTCCGGCACGAAATGGCTCCGGGGAGATGGGGTATCCAGGATGCTGCCTCCCCGGTTCCGGGCAATGTTCCGGAGGCTGGCATGGGTGCCGGCGCTGCCCTGATGGCCCCGCTGACCCCCGTAGCTTCCGTAGGTGCTCCGGCGCACCGCCACGTTTTCGATCAGGTTCCGGGGAATCTCCTGGAGGAACCGGGAAGGGGGATACATGACCACATGGCCGTACACCATCCGGCTCCGGCAGCTGGTGAGATACAGCCGCTTCTTGGCCCGGGTGATTCCCACATAGCACAGCCGCCGTTCTTCTTCCAGTTTGTCCTCGTCTTCCAGACTCCGCTGGCTGGGGAACAGGCCGTCTTCCATGCCTCCGATGAATACCACCGGGAACTCCAGCCCCTTGGCGGAATGGAGGGTCATGAGGGTGACGGAATCCTGGGTCAGCTTGGCGTCGTCGATGTCCGCCACCAGGGCCACATGGTTCAGGAAGTCTTCCAGGGTCTTGTTGTTCTCTTCCCCGGGATCCTTGGCAAATTCGTCGGCGATCCGGAGGAATTCGTTCAGATTGTCCAGCCGGCTCTTGGACTGGTCGGACCCTTCCAGCCGAAGAGCTTCCAGATACCCGGATTTTTCCAGCACCTGGGTCATCAGGTCCTTCACCGGCAGGGTATCCTTCACCCGGGCCAGTTCCTGGATCATGTCACTGAAGGCCTGGATTTTCCCAAAGGCCCGGCCCAGCACCTCTTTGGCCTGGACGGTCTGGAGCACTTCCGGCAGGGTCATGCCGCTTTCTTCCAACAAGCTCCGGACCTTGGCCACGGTAGCCGCCCCGATGCCCCGCTTGGGTTCGTTGATGATCCGCTCCAGCCCCTGGATGTCCCGTTCGTTGGCCAGGAACCGGAGATAGCTCAGGGTATCCTTCACTTCTTTCCGGTCGTAGAACTTCAGGCTCCCTACCATTACATAGGGGATCCCGTTGTTGATCAGGTTTTCTTCAAACATCCGGCTCTGGGCGTTGGTCCGGTACAGGATGGCCATATCCCCCAGTTTGGTGCCGTCATTCTGGAGCTTCCGGATCTGGCCCACCACGAATTCCGCCTCTTCCCGGTCGTCCCGGGCCTGGTAGTAGGCAATGGGCTGGCCGTTGCCATTTTCCGTCCACAGGTTCTTGGGCCGGCGGGCGGCGTTGTGCTTGATCACTTCATTGGCCGCATCCAGGATCACCTGGGTGGACCGGTAATTCTGTTCCAGCTTGAAGATCCGGGCCTGGGGGTAGTCCTTCTCGAAATCCAGGATGTTGCTGATGTCCGCACCCCGCCAGCCGTAGATGCTCTGGTCAATATCCCCCACCGCGCACAGGTTGTTTTCCGGAGCGCTGAGCAGTTTGGCCAGCAGGTACTGGACATGGTTGGTGTCCTGGTACTCGTCGATGAGCACGTAATGGAACTTGTTCTGGTATTTTTCCCGGACTTCCGGCACGGTCTGGAGCAGCTTCACCGTCAACAGCAGCAGATCGTCGAAATCCACCGCATTGCTCTGGACCAGATGCTTCTGGTATTCAGCGTAGATCTCCGCCACCTTCTTGGCATGGTAGTCCTCCGCCTGCCGGGCAAAAGCCGCCGCATCCACCTGGGCATTCTTGGCATTGGAAATGGTGGCCAGGAGCCCCGGAAGGGGATAGAACTTCTCGTCCAGGTTCAGCTTTTTCAGAGCTTCCTTCAGCACGTTTTTGCAGTCGGAAGGATCATAGATGGAAAAAGACGTGGTGTACCCGGGAAGAGCATTGATGTCCCGCCGGAGCAGCTGGTTGCAGAACCCGTGAAAGGTGTACAGCCACACGTCCTTGGCGGAAGGGCCCACCAGGGCATCCACCCGCTGGCGCATTTCCTTGGCCGCCTTGTTGGTGAAGGTGATGGCCAGGATGTTCCAGGGCTTCACCCCTTTTTCCAGGAGGTAGGCAATTTTGGTGGTCAGGGCTTTGGTCTTGCCGCTGCCGGCCCCGGCCAAAATTAAAATAGGCCCGGCAATCTGACGGACTGCCTCAGCCTGCTGTTCGTTCAAAGAAGCTAAAAGGTCTCTCATTTTTTCCTCGATTCTATGTTTTGTTCCCTAATATTCTAACAGATTCGGTCTTTTTTTGCTATAATAGAAGAATCCTTCAAATGAACCTGTTTTAGAAAGGAAGTCTACTATGGAACAATTCTGCGAAAAGGTTTTCCACCTGAAGGAAAACCACACCACCATGCGGACGGAGATCATTGCCGGGATCACCACCTTCATGACCATGGCCTACATCCTGATCGTGAATCCCTCCATCCTGAGCGCCACCGGCATGGACAAAGGGGCCCTGCTGACGGTCACCGCCATTGCCTCCGCCCTGGGCACCTTCTTTATGGCGGCCTTCGCCAACTATCCCTTCGCCCTGGGACCCGGCATGGGACTTAACGCCTACTTTGCCTACACCGTTTGCCTCCAGATGGGGAACACCTGGGAAATGGCCCTGTCCGCCGTACTGGTGGAAGGGATCATCTTTGTGATCCTGTCCCTTACCTCCATCCGGGAAGCCATCTTCAATGCCATCCCCATGACCCTGAAGCAGGCCATTTCCGTGGGGATCGGCCTGTTCATCGCCTTCATCGGTCTGCTGAATTCCCGGATCATCGTAGCCAACCCGGCCACCAAGGTGTCCCTGTATTCCTTTACCAAGGCCATGGCCGACGGCACCTTCCACAGTGTGGGGATCACCGTGCTGATCGCCATGGTGGGGATCCTGCTCACTTCTTTCCTGATCATCAAGAACGTCCGGGGGAACATCCTGTTCGGCATCCTGGGCACCTGGATTTTGGGGATGATCTGCGAAGCCACCGGGCTCTACGTGCCCAATCCGGAACTGGGGACCTTCAGCGTATTCCCTGATCTGTCCCGGGGCCTGGCGTCCTTTGCCCCCATCAGCCCCACGCCCCTGTTCCTGCAGCTGGACTTCTCCCATGTGCTGAGCCTGAACTTCTTCGCCGTCATCTTCGCCTTCCTGTTCGTGGATACTTTTGACACCCTGGGGACCCTGATCGGGGTGGCTGCCAAAAGCGACATGCTGGACGAAAAGGGTCAGCTGCCCCACATCAAAGGAGCCCTTATGGCTGACGCCTGCGCCACCTGCACCGGGGCGCTCCTGGGCACCAGCACTGTAACCACCTTCGTGGAAAGTGCCGCAGGGGTTTCTGAAGGAGGCCGCACCGGACTCACGTCCATTACTGTAGCCATCCTGTTCCTGTTGTCCCTGTTCTTCAGCCCCTTCTTCATGGCCATCCCCTCCTTCGCCACCGCTCCGGCTCTGGTGATTGTGGGGTTCCTGATGTTCTCTTCCGTGACCAAGATCAACATGACCGATCTGACGGAAGCCATCCCCGCCTACATTGCCATCATCGCCATGCCCTTCGCCTACAGCATTTCCGAAGGGATCTCCTTCGGGGTCATCACCTACGTGATCCTGAACCTGTTCGCAGGACACAAGGACAAGATCAGCGGCTTGATGTACGTGCTGGCAGTGCTGTTTGTCTTGAAGTATGTGTTGTTGTAAGGATTAAAAAAAGACCGCTTCGGCGGTCTTTTTTTGTCAGCGGTCAACGGCCGAAGGATGCCAGATGCCCACGCATCTGCCTTTGAACGTGAAACCCGGCGGGTTCCCTCCTGCCGCTAGAGACTAGTGACCAGTGACTGTCAGCTCATGACCATCTGCCCCCGGCAGATGGTCTCCTTTTGCGTGAGACAGAAAAGCGGCCCTGCCCCTTTTCACCCCCGCCCCCTTACACCCTGTGATGCAACTTTTACTCTTTCTCCTCCGGCTGGGGAGCCAGCATGATCTTGATGATCTCCTTATCGGTTTCCCGCATGCCTTCCCGGCCCAGCTGGCTTACGTTGCGGATGGTGGCTTCCACGCCGTTGTTCACGATGCCGTCCCCGCTCTTGAACTCGTTGCCGCTCTTGTACATGGAATAGCCCAGGAGCCCGGCTTCCACGCTGGACGCGATCTTGGCGGCGCAGGAAGCCTTGGCCCCGTCGCAGATGATCCCGGACACGATAGCCAGGGAGTTCACCAGGGTGTGGGAAATGGCTTCGTACCCTTCTCCGTGGAGATAGGCGATGCCGCAGCCGGCGGCGCACCCGGCGCTGACGGCCCCGCAGTAAGCGGACAGCCGGCCGATGCCGGTCTTTTCATGGATGGCAATCAGGTTGGACAGTACCAGGGCCCGGTACAGTTTTTCCTTGGAAACATTCAGTTCCTTGGCATATTCGATTACGGGCACGGATACGGTGATCCCCTGGTTGCCGCTGCCGGAATTGATTACAACCGGCAGTTCACAGCCGTTCATCCGGGCATCGGACCCGGCAGCCGCCTTGGCCACTGCCCGGTTCTTGATGTCGCTGCCGTAGGTCTTCAGCAGCACGGAACCGATGTTGGCCCCGTAGTTCCCCAGCAGCCCTTCTTCAGAAATGGCGGTGTTGCACTGGATCTGGGGATCCAGCATGGGCTTCACGTCTTCGATGTCACAGGTATTGGCGAAATCCAGGATGTCTTTGATGTTCAGCAGGTTCTTGTCCGCCAGGCCCACTTCCCTGGTTTCGTCCTGGCAGCCGGCGCCTCCGTCCTTTTTGGCTTCGTACAGGTTCTTTTCATCCTTCTGGATCAGGACGATGTTGGTGTGGTACTGGGCGATCCGCACCAGGGAAGAATGGTCTCCCTTATGGAGTTTGACAATGATGTCGAAGATCAGGCCATTGTCCACCGCATCCACCTGGATGGGCACGTTCTTCAGGAAGTCCTTCATTGCTTTCTTCTGTTCCGGAGTCACTTCCGCAATGACTTCCAGCTGCTTTTCAGATTTGCCGCCCACGATCCCGGCAGCGGCTGCTGCCTGGATGCCTTTCAGTCCGTCAGTGTTGGGCACCACCACGCTCTTTACGTTCTTGATGATGTTGCCGCTGACGCCGATTTCCACCTTGTCCGGCATTTCACCCAGGATTTCCCGGGCTTTGGCCGCCGCATAGGCGATGGCGATGGGTTCGGTACAGCCCATGGCCGGCACCAGTTCTTCCTTCAAAATCTGTACATAGGTCTGATATCTGTTATCCGTCTTTTCCATGTTAGTCTCCCCTTATTTCTTCCGATTGAAAGTCAGCCGCATCTGGTGCCACACCACATCTCCGTGGGTGGAATCAGAAATTCCTTCATCCACAAAACCGAATTTGGCATAATAGTGGACCAACCGGTCCTTGCAGGTGAGTACCACTCCCTGCCGGCCCTCCGCCTGGGCCGCATCAATGAATTTTTCCAGCACCTTTCCGGCCAGGCCCTGTTTCCGGCGGTGGGGATCCGTGTCCACCCCGAAGATCATCTGCCAGGCCCCGTCTTCCTGGTGCATATCCGCTTTTTCATACATTTCGTCGGTGAGATCCGGGTGATCCGTCACCAGTCCGTTCACAAAGGAAACCAGCTGATCCCCGTCCCACAGAAGGAAAAAGTGATTGGGATAGGCCTTCACCCGGTCCGCGATGGATTTCCGGGTAGCCGCTTCTGCCTGAGGGAAGCAGGCAGCTTCCAGGCTGGCGATGGCGTCCACATCCTGGGGTTTTGCACAGCGAATTTCCATATCAGTCTTCCTCCTTTTTCCCGCTTTTGTTTTTGTCCTGGAGAATATCCACAATGGTCTTTTCCGTTCCCGTCATGCCGGGGGAAGCGATCCGTCCCATGTTCTGCATGGTTTCTTCCGGAGTGGCTCCGTTGATTCCGTGAGCATCGAAGATATAGGCGTCATCCATGGCCAGGGCTGCCGAAGCGAAGGCCATTTCCACTGCCGTCATGCCTTTCATGACGCAGCCCTGGTTGCCTCCGTCGCAGATCATGCCGGTAATGGAACTGGCCATGTTGTTGAGGGCTCTTGTCATGGCCTCTGTATCCCCGCCCTTCAGGAACACCAGGGCGCAGGCGGCACCGGTCCCGGCGGCAATGGCGCAGCCGCAGAAGGCGGACAGCTTGCCGGAGTATTCCTTGATGTACATGCAGATCAGATAGCTCAAGGCCGTGGCCCGGAGCAGCTGTTCCTCACTGCATTTTTTCACTTTGTAAAAAGCGTAGAGAGGCAGGGTGGCGATGATCCCGTGGGCCCCGGAACCGGTGATGCTCATGGCAGGCTTGTCCAGGCCGATGACCCGGGCTTCGATGGCTCCGTTGCAGATAAGGGCCGCGGTCTTCACCACATCTTCAGAGAACACCTTCCCCCCGTTCATGGCCAGGAGCACCCGGGCAAAAGTGGTCCGGGGGCTGTCCAGCCCTTCCTGGAACAGAGCCATGTTCATGGTGAAGGCTTCCCGGATAAAGGCAATCTCTTCCAGAGGCACGGTCCGGGCGTAGTCCGCCAGCTGGGCCAGGGTGTACCGGTGGATTACCGGCACCTGTTCTTCTCCTTCAGCTTCCGTGATTCCGGCGGTTTTATCCAGCAGCGTCCGGCCGTCTTCCGTTACCTTCACTATGTTGGTGTGGGCGTCCTGGATCAGGCAGGAGGCACTGTGGCTCCCGGCAGCCACCCGGGCTTCGATGGAGATCCGGTTGGTGATTTCGCTCATATGGACGGCGATCTTCCCTGCCTTCACCATGGCTTCCGCTGCCTTCACATCTTCATCCGTGATCCCGTCCAGGCACAAAAGCCCTTTGTCCGGGTCTGCCGCCAGGGCTCCCAGGGCCGCCGCATAGGCGTTCCCCACATGGCTGGTGCCGGGGATGCCGCAGGTAAAGGCGTTTTTGTAGATGCCGCTGTTCAGGAACAGCTCCACCTTCTCCGGTTTTTCCGGCAGATGGCGGCAGGCAGTGGAAACCGCCAGGGCAATGGCTCCAGGTTCCGTCACCCCCAGGGCCGGTTTCATATCCTCACGGATCAGTTGGGTCAAAGCATGCATGGTTGTGATCTCCTTCGTTTTATTGGTAAGGACCCGCCCAAAAGGCGGGTCCTCTCCTTGGGCCGCTGACAGTTGGCAGCTGACCGTTGACAGTCTTTATTTCAGTACTTCCTTCAGATCCAGGGTCTTGCTGCCGTCTGCTTTTACGAAGCAGGGGATCCCCAGACGTTCGGTGCCCCGGATTTCAGCGTACAGCGGATCGCAGTCCCGGAGGGCCAGGTACTGTTTCATGTCAGCATGGCTGGCCAGGATATCCACAAAGTCGATTTCCGCGCCGGCAGCGGCCAGCTGGTTCAGGGCATAGAGGGTGTCGGGGCAGCAGTGGCTGCCGATTACTTTGATCTGCATAAGTCATCTCTCCTTATGTTGTACACTGTTTCACAGGTATTATACCAGATTTTATTTGTTCACGCAGTCGCATCCACCGATTTGGGCGACAATGGCTGCTTTTTCCGGATCGGTCTTCCGGTCGGATTTTTTGTCCATCCATCCCTTGCCTTCCACCATCCGGCTGATCATCATGGAAGCCACGGTATCCCCGGAAGAGTTCAGGCAGGTGGCCATGGGGTCAACCAGATAACCGATGGTCACGATGATGGGGAATGCTTCCCGGGGGAAGCCAATTTCGACATCCGGATGTACATGGACATCCTGGACGAGGAGAACATCCAGATCTGCCAGCACACCTACACTGGCCGGATCACCCATTACGGAGCCCTGACCAATATGGTGTTCCAGAACTACAATGTGCGGCTGGAGCAGTACATGATCTCCGTCCCCTCCCCCTACATCGACGGGGAACAGAAATAGGCC
The DNA here is from genome assembly GCF_057597765.1 of Acidaminococcus sp. NCBI lineage: Bacteria > Bacillati > Bacillota > Negativicutes > Acidaminococcales > Acidaminococcaceae > Acidaminococcus > Acidaminococcus sp. The sequence continues at coordinate 200,309 of NZ_DBMBXK010000001.1, forward strand.
CTGGCCTTCGGCATCTCCTCCCATCCCCTGATGCCCACCTCCGCCAAGCTGCTCCTGAGCAAAAAAAGGCTGGAAAAAACTAAGGAGCTGGCCCAGAAACTGACCATCTCCAAGGAAGATATCCGATTGTTGAAGCTGTATAATTTGTTTGTGGTACTGTAATGAAAAGGGCCGCCGGATTTTCCGGCGGCCCTTTTGTCAGCTGACCGTTGACAGGGCTGTTGCGCAGGCAACAGCCCCGTTTCATCTCCTCCCCCTCTCGCTCCCCCATTCCACCGCCAGCACCAGGACAGCCAGGCCCCATAAAAAGGCTCCGGCTTCCTGCCATTTGTACTGCTGGAGGGCCAGGATGAGAGGAGTGCCGATGCCTCCGGCGCCTACCAGGCCCAGGATGGAAGCTTCCCGGAGATTCACATCCAGCCGGTAGAGCAGAGCCGTGGCTGTACTTTTTTTCAGCTGGGGCAGGATGGTCCACCGAAAGGCGGCGGCCCACCCGGTACCCATGGCCCGGCAGGCGTCAAAGGGCTGTCTGTCCCCGCTGTCCAGCCCGATCTGGAACCGTTTGGCCAGGAGACCGATGCTGCACACCCACAGGGTCAGGGTACCGGCAAAGGGGCCGGGCCCGGTAACCCGGAGCCACATGAGCCCATAGACGAAAACCGGTACCGTCCGGATGCCCAGGAGCACCAATCGGGGCAACAGAGCCCCTTGCACCGGCAGGAACCGGAAACTGGAGAAAAAGGCCAGGAAACCGGCGGCCATGCCTCCCCCCAGGGTTCCCAGGAAGGCCATGGCAAACGTCTCGCCCAGCAGCCAAGGCACTCCATCTTTTTCCAGGGAAAACAGCAGGGAAAGATCTGGCGTCAGAAGTCCCCGGATCATGGCCCGGGCTGCTCCCAGGCCTCCCCTGCCTGCCGGTTCCAGAGTTCCCAGGGATCCCAGGAAAAGCACTATTCCCAGTACCACCATCCCCTTTTTCATCCAGGATTGGAGCCGCCACTGGCCGTTCAGCACCTTCCCCAGGGCTTCGCTGAGACTTTCTGAAGCCAGCACAGCGCCGTAAAGCAGTACCAGGATGGACCCTACCCGGCTGTAGGCCCGCCAGGCCAGCTGCTGGTTCATCAGCAGCCCGATGCCCCCGGCTCCCACATATCCCAGGATGGCCGCCTGGCGCACATTGGCTTCCCACAGATACAGGGCATTGTTCAGATACCCGGGGAGCAGCCGGGGCAGAATGGCCCGGCAGAAGGCCTTTCCCCGGCCGCAGCCGGATGCTTCCAGGGCCCGGGCGGTTTTCCAGTCCAGATTCTCCATATCTTCATACCCCAGCCGGGTCATTACCCCGAAGGTACTGAAGGTGAGAGCCAAGGTACCGGCCAGAGTCCCCAGCCCCACCAAGAAGGTGCACAGAAGAGCCAGGATCAGGGCCGGCACCGTCCGCAGCAGCTGGATAAAGCAAAGGAAGGACACCCGGATCCAGGGATGGGGATCGGTCCGCCGGCTGCCCAGGACGGCTCCCAGAAGGCCCAGCAGACTGCCCAGGAAGGAGCCCGCCAGAGACATGCGCACGGTGCCAAGAAGAGGGCCTGCCGCTTCCTGGAAAAATCCCCTATCCGGGGGCACCATGGCCCGGGCGATGTCAAAGAACCGGCTGCCCCGCTCTTCCAGCAGTTCCAGGTCGAAACCTGTCTCGGCCAGGGAGACGGCCGTCATCCCCAGCACCAGGATCCAGACCGTTCTTTTTTTCATGACTCCCTCCTGTACAGCTGCCTGAGTCTGTCTTCCGTCCAGGCCTCCGGCGGCCCCTGGAACAAGATCCGTCCCTGACGGAGCCCCATCACCTGTTGGGAGAAAGCCATGGCCTGTTCCACATTGTGGCTGTTCATGACCACCGTAAGCCCCCGGATCTCCTGGAGCTTCCGGAGAAGTTCCAGAATGGCCTGGCCCGTTCCCGGGTCCAGGGACGCCACCGGTTCATCCGCCAGGATCACCGAGGCTTCCTGGACCAGAGTCCGGGCAATGGCCACCCGCTGTTTCTGACCCCCGCTGAGACTTCCGGCCAGGGTATCCTCCCTGTCTCCCAGTCCCACCATTTCCAAGGCTTGCCGGGCTTTGGACACTTCCTCTTCCGGGAACTTCCCCCACAGGGCACGCCACAGGCTGATCCGTCCCAGAGCCCCGCAGAGCACATTTTCCAGACAGGTGCTTTCTTCCACCAGACAGAAATCCTGGAAGATCATCCCCACCTGCTGCTGGACCTGCCGGCGGTGCTTCCCTTTCAGCGTATCGAACCGTCTGCCTTCTACCCACACTTCTCCGGACAGGGGCCGGACCATGCCGTTGAACAGTCGGAGCAGGGTGGTCTTCCCGGCGCCACTGGGGCCGATCAGAGATACAAAAGAACCCCGGGGCACGGAAAGGGACACCCCCTGAAGAATGGGATGCCCCTTTTCATAGGCCTGGATAATATTTTTCAGTTCCAGTGCGGTCGGGTTCATTGGAGTTCCTTCCGGATTTTCCGTTCCCCGTCATAGTCGGAAGCCTGGGCCCAGTCATACCCTTTGTGGCCGATGGTCTTCAGCACCTTCAGTCCTTCTTCCGTTTTCCCGATTTCGATCAGGGCTTCTCCCAGAGCCTTCCGGAAAGCCGGGTCCTGCATTACCTTGCTGGTTTTGCTTACGCTCACCGTGTCGTTGAAAATCTTCCCGGTGACCCCGATGATCCCTGTCTGGTCCCAGATGGATCCGGTGCCCCCCAGTTTGGCCTGCCAGTCTTTTTCCATCTTGGCCCGGATATGGGAATAAGCCACCATTACATCCACCTGGCCGGAAGCCAGACGGGCTGTGGAAGTAGTGTAGGAATCGGACTGGACCACATGGGACAGGTCCTTCAGGGTCTTCCCGTAATTTTCCTTCAGCCACAGGGAAGGATACAGGTAGCCGGAAGCAGATGCCGGACTCATCACCGCCCAGTTCAGGCTGTCCAGTTCCTCCCAGGTGGGCTTTTCTCCCTGCTTCACCCTGGCCAGCAGGGCCTGTCCCTTGGGGCTGGGGCCCACCACCACAGCAGACCGGTAGTACTTCACCAGATTTTTGGTGAATTTGTCCGGCTGGCCGTTGTTCCATACGGACAGATCCGTGGTATCCTTGTCGATGCCTTCCCGGAGGGCTGTCAGCAGCACATCCACATCCTGGTCACAGAGTACGTAGGTGGCCCCGGAAATGAAGCCCACATCGGCGCTGCCGGCACTAAGGGCTTCTCCCACTGCATTGTAGGAGGTTCCCACGTTCAGGGTGATTTTTTTCACGTCATAGCCCTTTTCCTTCAGTTTGGCCTGGAGCATCTTCCCCAAAGGCTCGGTTTTGGTCCGCAGGGTATCCGCATCCTGATAAGGTGAAATGGCGATTTTCAGTTCCGGAATGGTCCTGCTACCGACCTCCTGTTTCTTTTCCGTGCTGCCGCAGCCGCCCAGGACCATGGCCCCGGCCAGCAGCACCCCCAGCATCTTCATCCAGTTCTTCACAGTACTTCCTCCTTTTCTACACAAAAAAACCGGCTGCCGCTTTCTTGGCGACAGCCGGTTTTTTGTACGGTTCCCAGGATGCGGCAGAGAGACTCCTCCCTCCGGCGGTCGGTACTTGGGTACCCTCTCAGCCCGGTCCACGGGCTCCCTCGCATCCCGGTCCCTGTTGCGTCCTTCCGCAAGGCAGGATCAGGGCGCTCCCCCTCATCCCACATGCAGACCGGATTTATTTCTTTTCTTCTTTTTCCTTCTTCACAACCGTGCTCCGGATATGGAGTTCCCGCAGCTGCTTTTCGTCCACCACGTTGGGCGCCTGGCACATCAGGTCGATGGCACTCTGGGATTTGGGGAAAGCAATTACGTCACGGATGGAAGGCCGTTTGGCCATGAGCATCACCAGACGGTCCAGGCCGAAGGCCAGACCCCCATGGGGAGGTGCTCCGAATTCAAAGGCTTTCAGCAGGAAGCCGAATTTTTCCTGAGCCTGTTCGTCGGTCAGGCCGATGGCTTCGAAGACCTTCTTCTGGATGTCTTCCCGATGGATACGTTCGGAACCACCGCCGATTTCCACCCCGTTCAGCACCATGTCATAGGCCTTGGCATATACATGGCCGGGATCGGTGAGCAGCTTATCCACATCTTCATCGCAGGGAGCGGTGAAAGGATGGTGCATGGCCACATACCGGTGTTCTTCTTCGCTGTATTCGAACATGGGGAACTTCACCACCCAGGTGAAGCACAGTTTGTCCTTGTCGATGAGACCCAGACGCTTGCCCATTTCCAGACGCAGGGCGCCCAGAGCGGCAGCCACCACCTGGGGTTTCCGGTCGGCCACGAACAGCAGCACGTCGCCTTTTTCCGCCTTGCCGGCTTCCAGGATCCGGTGCATTTCTTCGTCGGAGAAGAATTTGGCGATAGGAGATTTGATGGAACCGTCATCGTTGACGATGATCCAGGCCAGCCCTTTGGCCCCGTAGATTCCTACGAATTCCACCAGCCCGTCCAGTTCTCTCCGGGGAATCTTGTTGTAGCCCTTTACGTTGATGGCTTTCACCAGGCCGCCCTTTTCGATGATGTCCTTGAACACCTTGAACTGGGTCCCCTGGAGGGCTTCATTCATGTTCACCAGCTCCATGCCGAACCGCAGGTCCGGTTTGTCGCTGCCGTATTTGTCCATGGCTTCGTCCCAGGTCATCCGGGCCATGGGCACGGGAACGTCCACGCCCAGGGTTTCTTTGAACACATAGGCGATGAGTTTTTCCGTGAGGGCCATGATGTCATCCTGGTCCACAAAGGACATTTCCATATCCAGCTGGGTGAATTCCGGCTGACGGTCGGCCCGCAGGTCTTCATCCCGGAAGCACCGGGCAATCTGGAAGTACCGTTCCATCCCCGCAATCATCAGCAGCTGTTTGAACAGCTGGGGAGACTGAGGCAGCGCATAGAACTTGCCGGGGTTCACACGGCTGGGCACCAGGTAGTCCCGGGCCCCTTCCGGGGTGCTCCGGATCAGATCCGGGGTTTCGATTTCCAGGAAGTCCTGCTTGTCCAGGAAGTCCCGGACAGCCTTGGTCACCCGGTGACGGAGGATCAGGTTCTGCTGCATTTCCGGACGCCGCAGATCCAGATACCGGTAGCGGAGACGGACGTTTTCATCCACATCGATGCCATCCTGGATATAGAAGGGCGGAGTCTTGGAAGGATTCAGCACGTTCAGATCCTTCACCACCACTTCCACATCCCCGGTGGGCAGGTGGGGGTTCACGGTTTCAGCGCTCCGTTCCCGCACCAGGCCCCGGACCTGCAGCACATATTCGCTGCGGACCCCTTCCGCCTTGTGGAAATCCTTTTCGTCATGGGCCGGGTCGATGACCACCTGCACCAGACCGTGACGGTCACGGAGATCGATGAAGATGATGCCGCCGTGGTCACGCCGTTTGCTTACCCAGCCGCACAAGGTAACTGTCTTGCCGGCATCTGCTTTTCTCAAGTCACCGCAATGATGACTGCGTTCCATACTCATTCTTGTTAACACCTCTGGTTTTTATTTGTTGAAATAGGCTTCCAAAGCCCCGAAGCAGACTTCTTCCTGGCTGCTGTCCGCCATGTTCCGGACGGTGACAGCCCCTCTGGACCGTTCTTCTTCCCCGAAGATCAGGGCGAAACGGGCCTGTTCCCGGTTGGCCTGTTTCATCTGGGCCTTCATGCTCCGTTCCACCAGGTTCATGTCGCAGACAAGTCCCTTGTTCCGGAGATTGGTGACCACCCGGAAGGCATCGGCCACGCCCCCTTCGTCAGGAATGACGGCAAAGATGTCGATGGCTTCCTTGCCGGTGGGCAGCAGGTTCTGTTTTTCCATGGCCAGGAGGATCCGTTCCAGGCCGATGGCAAAGCCCACACCGGGAGTGCTGGGCCCGCCCAGTTCTTCCACCAGGCCGTCATACCGTCCGCCGCCGCCCACAGCGCTCTGGGCGCCCAGGGGGGAATACTGGATTTCGAAAGCGGTCTTGGTATAGTAGTCCAGCCCCCGTACCAGGTTGCTGTCCACTTCATATTCCACGCCGGCTTCATCCAGCAGCTTCTTCACGGTTTCGAAGTGAGCCCGGCAGTCGTCGCACAGATGGTCGGTGATTTTGGGGGCACCGGCCATGAAGGGTTTGTCCGCATCCACCTTGCAGTCCAGGATCCGCAGCGGGCTCCGGTCGAACCGGCTCTGGCAGTCTTCGCACAGTTCACCCAGATGAGGACGGAAATAGTCCTGGAGCAGCTTCCGGTGCTGAGGACGGCAGTTGGGGCAGCCTACGGAGTTGATCTTCAGTTTCAGGTCCTTCAGGCCGAAACGCTTCAGCACCGTCAGGGCCAGGAGGATCACTTCTGCATCCACCACGGGAGATTCCGCCCCCAGGGCTTCCACCCCGAACTGGTGGAACTGTCTCATACGGCCGGCCTGAGGACGGTCATACCGGAACATGGGTCCGATATAGAACACCTTCAGCGGCATGGGTTCCGCATACAGTTTGTTTTCCACAAAGGACCGAACCACGGAAGCGGTGTTTTCCGGGCGCAGGGTCAGGCTGCGGCCGCTCCGGTCCGTAAAGGTGTACATTTCCTTGTCCACTACGTCCGTGCCGTCCCCGATTCCTCTCTGGAAGAGTTCGGTGTGTTCAAAAATCGGGGTTCTGATTTCCTGATAGTTGAATTCCCGGCATACTTCACGAATGATTTGTTCTGCATAGCGCCAGCCATTGATGGTGCCCGGCAGAATGTCTTTGGTACCACGCGGTGCCCCTGTTAACATAAAAATCCCCTCCGTCCTCACGACTTGTTTGAACTTATTAATTTTAACACAGTTTATTGGTTTTTATCAACCTGGCCTTTTTCTCCCGCATGCCAAAAATACCCGTACAGCACCTTGATGATGGCCAGCACCGGCACGGCAAAGATCAGACCGGCCACTCCGCCGATCTGGCCCCCCACCATCACCGCCAGGATGATCAGCACCGGGTGCAGGGTGATGCTGTGGCCCATAAGATTGGGCATGATCACCTGGGCATCCACCTGGTAGTACACCAGGTACAGGATCAGCACCTTAAGGGCCAGGGACGGCTTCTGGAGCAGGGCGATGAACACCGCTGACAGGGTCCCCACCACCGATCCCACCAGGGGGATCAGTTCGCTGATCATGGCCAGGAACCCCAGCACCAGGGTGTACTGGACGCCCAGGAGGGAAGTCCCTGCTGTCAGGCAGACGGCGGCAATGAAGCACAGCTTGAACATGTTGTCCACATAGGCACAGAGCATCCTTCCCATGTCCGTCAGCACCCGGTCCGCCAGGTCCTGCTTTTCGTAAGCGAACAGGCCCACCACCATCTTCTTCAGGGTCCGCCAGTCCTTCAGGAAATAGAAACTGAGGAAGGGGACCAGGGCCATGCTCACCAGGCTTTTGGCCGCCTGGACTGTGGAGGCCAGCATGTCCTTCAAAAGCCCCATAATGTAGCTGCTCAGGCTGCTGGCCGCCTGCTGGAGCATGTCCCGGGTATTGGGGGGCAGCTTCTGGGCTTCACTGCCCAGAAACAGGCTGATGCTTTCGTTGGCCCGGGCGGCCAGTCCCGGCATGGCTTTCAGCAGGGTGTTCACCTGGGTCACCAGGGGAACGATCAGCACATTGGCCGCTGCATACAGGAACAGCCCGAACAGCAGAAAGGCAATGAGCACTGCCAGGGTATTGGGAAAAGGATGGCCCTTCACCTGGATCCTTTCCAGCCGGTCCACAATGGGATACAGCAGGAAGCTCATGCCGATGGCCAGGAACACCGGCAGGAACCAGTGTCCCAGGAGATAGAAAGCCCCAAAGCCCAAAAGGCCGAAAACCAGCTTCACCACCAGGCCCCGGGGCCGCTGCTGATACTCCGTCATAGGCTCACGACCTTACTGGAGGAACGGGTTCCGGCGCTTTTCCCAGCCCACTGTGGTGGCAGGGCCGTGGCCCGGCAGCAGTTTATAGTCGTCGGGCAGCACCAGGAGCTTGGTCTTGATGGAATCCAGGATGGCGTCATAGGAGCCTCCGGGCAGATCCGTCCGGCCGATGCTTTCCAGGAATACCGTGTCCCCGCAGAATACCACCCCGTCCCCGATGATGCACACCCCGCCGGCGGTATGACCCGGGGTGGCGGCAATGGTGAAGTCCATGCCGGCTACCGTGAGTTTTTCCCCGTCGGTGAAGAATTCATCGGGGGGATCGAATTTTTTGTCCCGGTTGGTGGAATAGGACAGGCTGCTGTTCCACACCCGGAGCATGGGAGCGTCTTCCCGGCTCATGTATACTTTGGCGCCGGTGGCGTCCTTCACTTCGTCCAGGGCGGACACATGGTCCCCATGGCCGTGGGTGATGAAAATGGCCGGTACCTTTTCAATGCCGGCTTTCTGCACCGCATCCATGATCCGGTTGGCTTCGTCCCCGGGATCCACGATGATTCCCTGGTTGTTTTCCTCATTTTTGATGATGTAACAGTTTTCCTGGATCGGCCCTACGACCACCCGATAGATTTTCATGTTGCTCTGTTTCCTCCTAAAAAGTCTTTCCGCTGTCCAAAAGGATGGTTACCGGCCCGTCGTTTACCAGGGCCACTTCCATATGGGCCTGGAACTGCCCGGTGGCCACCGGGATCCCTTTGGCCCGGAGGCTGTCCGCCAGCTGCTCATACAGCCGGTTGGCCACATCCGGGACCGCCGCCTGGGTAAAGGACGGCCGCTTCCCGTGGCGCACATCCCCATACAGGGTGAACTGGGACACCAGCAGGATGCTGCCGCCCACCTGGGCCACGGACCGGTTCATCTTTTCCTCTTCATCCTCGAAGATCCGGAGCCCGGCCAGTTTTTCCGCCAGGTAGGCTCCATCCTTTTCCGTATCCTCCCGGGACACCCCCAGGAGCACCAGGAGACCAGGGCCGATGGCCCCTACGGTCTTTCCTTCCACGGTGACGGAGGCTTCCGTCACCCGCTGTACCACTGCCCGCATGGTTCCCTCACATTCCGGACACTTTCCGGTCCACTTTGTATACGCCCTTGATCCGCCGCAGCCGTCCGATGATGTAGTTCAGCTGTTCCACGCTGCTGATGTCCAGCCCCATGTCGATGTAGGCGGTTTTGTTGGGATTGGTATGGGCATTGATGGAATTGATGTTCACTTTGGTTTCGCTGGCCACGGTCATGATGTTGGCCATGACCCCGGGCTGATCCACCGCCGTAAGCCGGAGCACCACCTTGTAGGCTACGTCCGTATCCACATTCCAGGACACTTCGATCATCCGGTTGGGATCTTCCGTATTGGCCAGCACATTGGGGCAGTCCGCCCGGTGGACGGAAACCCCGTGGCCCCGGGTGATGTATCCCACGATCGGGTCCCCGGGAATGGGGTTGCAGCATTTGGCCAGCTTCACCATAATGTCGTCTTCCCCTTTCACCAGGATCCCGTGGCTGCCCTTGTGGGTCTTTACGGTCTTGGGTTTCAGCTCGCTGAGGAGCTGGGACAGGTTCTTGGTGGTGTTCTGGCGCTGGGTCTTCTTGTACAGATCCACCAGCTTCACCATGACTCCGTTGACCATCAGGCCCCCATAGCCCAGGGCTGCCAGCAGGTTCTCCACGCTGCCGTCCATATGGCACCGGGAGGCCACTTCCTTCAGGTTGTCGGAAGTGAGCATGGTATTCACATCATAGCCCAGCCGCCGACATTCCCGTTCCAGCATTTCCCGGCCGTTGACGATGTTTTCTTCCCGCCGTTCCTTCTTGAAGAACTGTTTGATTTTGTTCTTGGTCTGGCTGGATCCCACAATGTTGATCCAGTCCCGGCTGGGTCCCGGAGACTGTTTGGAGGTGATGATCTCCACAATGTCCCCGTTCTTCAGGTGGTAGTCCAACGGCACAATTTTCCCGTTGACCTTGGCTCCCACACAGCTGTTGCCCACCCCGGTATGGACCCGGTAGGCGAAGTCGATAGGCACGGAGCCCTCCGGCAGGTCCAGCACATCCCCCTGGGGGGTGAACACGAACACTTCGTCGGAGAACACGTCCATCTTCACAGTATTCACGAATTCATGGGGATCCCGCATGTCCTTGTGCCATTCCAGCAGCTGGCGCAGCCAGGCCATCTTGGCATCCACGCTTTTGTCCGAAGCGCTGGGCATTTTGGAGCCCCCGCTTTCTTTGTACCGCCAGTGAGCCGCCACCCCGTATTCGGATACCTTGTGCATTTCAAAGGTCCGGATCTGGATTTCCAGAGGCTGTCCGCTGGAAGCCACCACGGTAGTATGGAGGGACTGGTACCCGTTGGATTTGGGTACGGCGATGTAGTCCTTGAACCGGCCGGGAATGGGTTTCCACTTCCCGTGGACGATCCCCAGCACCCCGTAGCAGTCCTTCACCGTATCCACCAGCACCCGGACTGCCAGCAGGTCATAGATTTCATTAATGGTCTTGTGGTCCCGCTGCATCTTTTTGTAGATGCTGTAGAAGCTTTTGGGCCGGCCCTGGATCTGACAGTTGATGCCGGATTCCTCGCACAGCTTCCGGAGTTCGTCCATGGCCTCCTGGACCATGGCTTCCCGTTCGTGGCGCTTCACCTTCACCTGTTCCACCAGTTCATAGTAATGCTGGGGTTCCATGTACCGGAAGGCCAGATCCTCCAGTTCCCATTTGATGGCGTAGATCCCCAGCCGGTGAGCCAGAGGGGCGTAGATTTCCAGGGTTTCCGAAGAGATCCGTTTCTGCTTGTTCACGGGCATGTATTTCATGGTCCGCATGTTGTGCAGCCGGTCCGCCAGCTTGATCAGCACCACCCGGATATCCTTGGCCATGGCCAGGAACATTTTCCGGTAGTTCTCCACCTGCTGTTCTTCCCGGGAGATGTATTCGATTTTCCCCAGTTTGGTGACCCCGTCCACCAGCATGGCCACTTCCCGGCCGAAAATGTCTTCCAGCTGGTCCAGGGTCACTTCCGTATCTTCCACCACATCATGGAGGAAGGCCGCCGCCAGGGTCACATCGTCCATCTGGAGCTGGGCCAGGATGGAGGCCACTCCCAGAGGATGGATGATATAGGGTTCCCCGGAAGCCCGTTTCTGCTTGGCATGGGCTTCCGCCGCAAAATTGTAGGCTTCCCGGACAAATTCCACCTGCCGGGGGGTCAGATATTTGCTGATCCGGGCGTAGAACTCCTCCGCACTGATCGGCTTGTCATCGAGCTGTTCCATGGTTTCACCTTCCTGCTGCCCAAAGAGCGGCGATTTCCGCCGGCTGCAGCCTCCAGCTGCGGTTCAGGGCCTGGAAACAGGCGTCATATTCCGCCTGCAGGGCCTGGAACCCTTTGGATTCCTGCATATTCTTGTGTCCCGTATCTCCCAGGGAAACCAGTCCCGCTTCCCGGGTGAACAGGTGCAATTCGTAAAAAATGTCCAGTACAGCCTGGCTGATCCGGCAGCCGTTGGGTGCCGTCAATTGGAGCAGCTGGGCTTCCTGGCAGGCGCCCTGCTCCCGCAGCCGGTTCCGGATGGTTCCGTAGCACACCCGCAGACCGGCCACATCAGGATACTGCCGGCGCAGGGCGTCCCGCCGGGCCAGGAGATCTTCCCGGCCGTACAGAAGATAGAGCCGCCCGGGCTGGTCCCCTTTCAGAGGGAATTTTCCCGGCTGGAGGACTTTTTCCGCGCCCCCGTCCCAGAACACCACCGTGGCAGTACCCTCCGGCAATGGTGCCCCGTAGGACAGGATACAGGCTTCCGGATATTTTTCCTTCAGGGCTACACTATCCTCTACATATACTACCGTCTTTTTATCTTTTTGTAAAATACTATTTACCTCTGTCTCCTTGTTCCGGTTCTCATGGCGCCAGTCGATGATGGTATAGGGGGCTTCCACCGCCGCCACTTCCAGATCCACCGCCGTCACCCCCCGGAAGGTGTTCAGCCGGGGAGAAAAGGCCAGTGCCGCCGTTTCTCCGGGATAGAAGGAATGGAACCGGGGCCCTTCCTGCCACAGGAGGCCCTTGTACCGGAATCCCCCCTGGGCGATCTGGAACTTCAGATGGTTCTGGTCCCGGCCCAGGAGAGAGACCTCTTCGATTTTCGCTTTGGCAAAACCCAGTACAGGAGCCGGGTTCCCCACCCCGAAGGGTTCCAGTTTTCCCAGCTGTTCCACCGCTTCCGGGGTGATTTCCCGGCCTTCCGGCACGAACCAGTCCGGTTCCGCTGCCGGTTCATAGGGTTTGTGGTCCAGCATCTCCGCCACCACCTGGGAAAAAGCGTCCCGGAAGGCAGGGATCTCCGCCGTCTTTATGGTGAGCCCGGCCGCCTGGGCATGGCCTCCGAACTGGACCAGATGGTCCCGGCACCGGTCCAGGGCCTGGTACAGGTCCAGGGGCGGGATGCTCCGGCAGGATCCTTTGGCCGTATCCCCGTCAATGGACAGGAGCACCGAAGGCAGATGGTATTTTTCCGTCATCCGGGAGGCCACAATGCCGATGACCCCGGGATGCCAGCCTTCTTCTCCCAGCACCAGGCTCCATTCCGGACTGCCCTGGGCTGCCAGCTGGTGTTCCGCTTCCTCAAAGATCTTCTGGCTGAGAGCCTGGCGTTCCTGGTTGGCGGAATTCAGTTCCTCCGCCAGCTCCCGGGCGGTTTCCGGTTCCTGGGCCGTAAGCAGCTTCACCGCGGTCATGGCGTCATCCAGCCGACCGGCAGCGTTGATCCGGGGCCCCAGGCCGAAACCGATGGTGCCGCTGTTGATGGCAGCCCCGGGGGCCACGGTCACATGGATCAGGGCCTGGAGTCCCAGGAGCGGACTGTGGGGCATTTTGGCCAGTCCTTTCCGGACGATTTCCCGGTTCTCATCCCGAAGGGGCACCATGTCCGCCACAGTGCCCAGGGCCACCAGTTCGATCAAATCATCCCAGAACAGATCCGGATTTCCCGTCAGCTTCTGTTCCAGGGCCTGGCACAGTTTGAAGGCCACCCCCACCCCGGCAATGCCTTTGAAGGGATACCCATCCCCGGGCTGGTTGGGATTCACCACCGCCAGGGCCCGGGGCAGTTCCCGGGGAGCCAGATGGTGGTCAGTGATGATGATGTCCAGGTCTTTGGGAGCCTGGGCCACCACCTGGGCGCCGCTGATTCCCGTATCTACCGTGATCAGCAGTTTCGTCCCCCGGCCGGCGATCTTTTCCAGGGCCGGAACATTGAGGCCATATCCTTCCCGGTCCCGCCGGGGCACGTACACATCCACCTGGGCTCCGTGGCGGCGGAGAAACAAATACAGCAGGGAACTGGCCGATGTACCATCCACGTCGTAATCCCCGTAGATAGTCATGGGTTCGCCCTGCTGCAGTGCTCTGAGGATCCGTTCCACAGCCCGGTCCATATTCTTCAGCCGGAAGGGATCATAATAGGGCTGTTCTTTCCCTTCCAGGAATTCCTTCACCTGGGCCGGATCCGTCAGGTTCCGGCGGACCAGGATCCCGGCCAGAAGGGGCGAAAGGCCCAGTTCCCGGCACAGGGCCTGGACCTGGGGCTCCCGGTCTTCCGTATGCTTTCTGATTTTCGTATAGATCATATTCCTTCTTACTCCTTGGGCCGGAAGGGTTTGATAATGGGGTCTTTATCCTTTTTCACATCAAAGGGTCTGCTTTTCCCTTCTCCCCGCCGGGGCAGATCCATCCGGGGGATCCGGAAGCTGTCCATCCGTTCCCGCTGCTGGGCCTCCCAGGCTTCCTTCTTTTCTTCCAGCTGCCGGAGCTGTTCCTTCAGCTTCCGGTCTTTCATATAATGTCCCGCTTTCACCTTCAGGGTCCACAGACTGGCCAGGAGGAATCCCAGCAGCAGGCAGCCCATGATAATCAGGGCCAGGGACAGGGAAAAATGCCAGATGAGGAAGCTCACTTCCACAGCCGCCGCATTCTGGAGTGCAAAAATGGCAATGAACAGGGCAATGATGCCCATCAGGATCACATAAAGCATGACGCACGTCCTTTCCATGAAAATTCCGAGGATAATACACCTGCGTGATGTTCTATTATACCGTATTTTGGGGAGAAAAAGAAGGGGCTGTTGCCTGTGCAACAGCCCCTTCTTTATACGCTCTTCTTGTATCCCGTTTTCCGGTCCACCACATTTTCCAGCGGCTCACCGGCCAAATAGTGTTTCAGGTTCCGGGCGGCAATGGCCACGGCTTTGTCCCAGGTCTGGGGCAGGTGATGGTCCCCGCTGATGTGGGGAGTGATCAGGAGATTGGGCACATCCCACAGGGGACTGTCTGCCGGCAAAGGTTCCGGATCCGTCACATCCAGAGCCGCCCCGGCCAGATGCCCTTCCGAAAGGGCCCGGGCCAGGTCCTCCTGGACCACCGCATTTCCCCGGCCGCAGTTGATAAAGAAGGCTCCGGGCTTCATGGCCTGGAACATCCCGGCATCATACAGATGGGTGGTTTCCGGTGTCCCCGGCAGCACGCTGGCCACTACATCCGCCTGTCCCAGGAACCCTGGCAGATCTTCCAGGGTCCCCATTTGGTCCGCTTCGGTCGGGATTTCCCCCCGGTGCCGGCGGATGCCGATCACGTGGGCCCCCAGCAGCCGGCACAGCCGTCCGTAAGACCGGCCGATGTCCCCAAAGCCCACCACCACCACGGTGGCCCCTTCCAGGCTGGTCACTTCCCCTTCATCCTTCCACTGATGCTGCAGCTGGTTCCGGTGGTACAGGTACAGCTTCTTCTGGAGGGACAGAGTCAGGGCCAGCATATGTTCCGAAAGAGCCTGGCCATAGGCTCCGGTGCAGTTGGTCAGCTGGACGGAAGGATCCAGGATCCCTGGTTTGCAGTAGGCGTCGGCCCCGGCGGAATTCAGCTGGACCCATTTCAGACCGGCAAGGCCTGCCAGCTTTTTAGGGGCCACATTGCCGATGATCACTTCCGCCCCCTGGAGGGTGTCCAGGTCCTTTCCGTAGCAGAATTCCGCTCCGGGAGCCGCCTCCTCCAGCACTTTTCTGTCCTTTTCCCGCATAAACATGGGTACCGCGATTTTCATGGTATCAGTCCTTTCCTTGTGGGCTGTCGGAAGGAACCCGTCCAGCAGGTTCCTTGAAAAAAACGCAGCCTGCGGCTGCTAACCCACCACCATTGCGGAGACGCAACGGTCCCCCGCCCTTGTAAAGGGCGGATAAATTGCACGTCGGGCTTACGCCTTGGTATCAATAAGCAAGGGCCGAAGGCTCAATCGTATATCCGTCCCTTTTCAAGGGCGGGGGACCAGCCACAAGGCTGGTGGTGGGTTAGCAGCCCTGAGGCTGCGTTTTTGTTGGCAAAAATTTGCCAGCAAATTTTAACCCTTGGCCGCTGGCCGGAAATAAGGCGCTGCAGGCGCCTTATCTCCCCAGTTTCTTCCGGAAAAACAGCCACATGCTCCCGGCCAGGAAGGTGGAAGTGTAGAACCCGCTGCCAAAGCCCACCAGCATGGCGAAGGAGAAGTTATGGATGGTTTCTCCCCCGAACAGGAAAATGGCCACCACCGCAAACAGGGTGGTCAGGGTGGTGTAAACACTCCGGGTCATGGTCTGCCAGATGCTGGCATCCACCAGATCCCCCATGCTTTCGTTCCGCCGGTGGGTGTGGAGATTTTCCCGGATCCGGTCGAACACCACAATGGTTCCGTTTACGGAATACCCTACAACGGTCAGCAGAGCCGCCACAAAGGAGGAGTCGATTTCCAGGTGGAGCACCGAGAACCAGGTCAGGGTCACCAGCACGTCAATGATCAGGGCTACAATGGCCGCCAGGGCGAACCGGAGCTCAAACCGGATGGTGATGTAGATGATCATCAGCACCCAGCTGAGGACTACAGCCCCCACGGCGCTTTTCACCAGGTCGCTGCCTACGGTGGCTCCCACGTTTTCCACCCGGAGCACTTCATTTTTCCCCAGGCGGCTGGTAAGATCATTCATCACTTCCACCCGCTGGCTGTCGCTCACAAGGCCTGTACGGATCAGCACCGACTGGCTGCTTTCCACCAGCTGGTCACTGCTGCCCAGCTGGATCACACTGCTGCCCAGCTGATGGTCGCTGAGTACGCTCCGGACCTGGGCCACAGTCACCGGCTGTTCGAACTTGATATCCAGGATGCTGCCCCCGGTGAAATCGATTCCCAGGTTGAAGCCCCGGGTGAACATGGAAACAATCCCTACAATCAGTACCACAGCCGTAATGGAAAAGAAGATCCTGGCATGCTTGACTATGGAAAACTTTTTCATCGTGCCGCCTCCCCTTTTCCGTCTTTTGTTTTCGGCTGAGGGGCCTTAGCCCCGAACCAGGCCGGATTCTTGGTGAAATTGCTGCCAATGAAAGCGCTGAGGATGAACTTGGTCACCGTCACGGCCGTGAACATGCTGATCAGCACCCCCAGAGCCAGGGTCACCGCAAAGCCCTTGATGGGGCCGGTGCCCAGATAGAACAGCACTGCAGCCGCCATGAGGGTGGTCACGTTGGAGTCCAGGATGGTGGTGAAGGCCCGGGAGAACCCGGCGCTTACCGCCGCCCGGAGGGTCTTGCCCCCCAGGATCTCTTCCTTGAACCGTTCAAAGATCAGCACGTTGGCATCCACGGCCATACCGATGGACAGGATGATCCCGGCGATCCCCGGCAGGGTCAGGGTAGCGTTCAGCCCCTTCATCACGGCCAAAAGAAGCAGGGTATACAGCAGCAGCACAATATCCGCCACCAGACCGGACAGCCGGTAATACAGCAGCATGAACAGGAACACCCCGGCCAGACCGATGGCAAAGGCCTTCATGCTGGCGTCCTTGGCGTCCTGGCCCAGGGTGGGGCCTACGGTGCGGTTTTCCACCACTTCCAGTTTCACCGGCAGAGAGCCGCTGCGCAGGAGGATGGCCAGATGTTCCGCTTCCTTGGCGTCCTTGGACCCGGTGATCTGGGCATTGCCCCCGGTAATGGGTTCGCTGACCCGGGGAGCGGTGAGCACGTTGCCGTCCAGCAGGATGGCGATCTGCCGGCCCACGTTCCGGGCGGTCAGGTCGGCGAATTTCTTGGCCCCTTCTTCATTGAACTGAAGGGTGACCACCGGCTGGCCGCTCTGGTCCGCGCTGGCCTTGGAATCCTTCAGGTCCTTCCCGGTAAGGACGGTGTTCCCGTCCATGTCCTTGAATTCCAGCATGGCCGTCTTGCCCAGCATGGCAATGGCCTGTTCCGGATCCTTCACCCCGGGCAGTTCCACAATGATTTTGTCCTTGCCCTGGCGCTGGATCACCGGTTCCGTCAGGCCCAGCTCGTTGACCCGGCGTTCGATGATCTGGATGGACCGGTTGATGGCATCATCGTCCACCTTGCTCTCCGGGGTTTCCTGGGCCTGGAGCACTACATGGGTGCCGCCCTGGAGGTCCAGCCCCTGCTTTACCGTACTGGCCAGAGGTTTGATGAATACGGCAAAAGCAATCACAATGGCCAGCACTGAAACCAGCAACTTGACCCGATTTTTACTTTCCAAAACGATTCCCCCTCATTTTCCGTTATTCTTGCATACCCGCAGTCCTTTTTCCGTACACAGATAACGGACCTTTGCGTCATGGGCACTGGTGGGCAGCTCTTTTTGCACCTGCACTTCGTACCCGATTGCCATGGGAACCCCTTTGGTGCACCGTGGCAGGAACCGGTCATAATACCCGGCTCCCCGGCCCAGCCGTTCTCCCTGGGCGGTGAAGCCCAGTCCCGGAGTCAGCACCAGGTCGATGTCTTCCGGCGCCACTGTTTCCACCGGTTCCTGGGGAGTACGGATCCCGTACCGGTCCCGGGCCAGCTTCTTCAGGGTCACCAGCCGTGCGGCGGCCATTTGGCCAGGTCCTTCCAGGATCTGGGGCACGCACACGGTCTTGCCCATATTGAGGGCGGTCTGGAGAGCCTGATCGATGTTCACTTCTCCCGGTTCCCCCAGATACCCCATGATCACTTTCCCTTCCAGGAACAGCCGGCTGTTTACGATGTGGCTGTTGATTTCCCGGTTGAACCGGTGGATTTCCCGCTGGTTCAGCCGCTGGATTTTTTCCCGGATCTCCTGGCGGACAGCTTTCTTATCCATTATTTTTCTTCTCCGTTCCCTTCTGCCTGGGCGGCTCCTTCAGCAGGGGCTTCCGCCGGTTTGGCTTCCGGTTGGACAGGCGTTTCCTTCTTGCTTTCCTTCTTGGTGAAGGCAGAAGTGATTACGCCGCCTACGGCAGATTTCCTGATGTGGAATTCCACCCCTTCGGCCACCTTGATCCGGACCTTGTCTTCCTGGACCTTGGTGATGGTGCCCAGGATGCCGCCGATGGTCACAATGTTGGTGCCCACCTTCAGAGAATCCAGCATCTCACTGCGTTTCTTCTGGTCCCGTTTCTGGGGACGGTAGATCATTACATAGAAGATCACACCCATGAGAATGAAAGGCCAAGCCATTTGAAGCAGATTGTCCATCGAAAATTACCTCCTTGTGGTTTCATAGTTCTCTAAGAACGCTGCCCGGAATTCGGGGAACGTATCGTTAGCGATGGCTTTTCTCATATCCTCTGCAAATTTTAGCAGAAAATGGAGATTATGTATAGACAAGAGCCGCAGGGCCAGGATTTCTTCCGCCTTGAACAGATGGCGGATGTAGGCCCGGCTGAAGTTCCGGCAGGTATAGCAGTCACAGTGCTCGTCAATGGGCCGCCAGTCTTCCGCATACTGGGCGTTCCGCACCACCAGCCGGCCGGTGGGGAGCATGGCGGTGCCGTTCCGGGCCACCCGGGTGGGATACACGCAGTCGAACATGTCCACCCCCAGGTTCACCCCTTCCACCAAACAGTCCGGGGTGCCCACTCCCATAAGATACCGGGCCTTGTCCTTGGGCATGTGCCGGGTGGTCTTGTCCAGGATGTCGTACATCAGGGGATGAGGTTCCCCTACGGACAGGCCCCCGATGGCGAACCCGGCGAAGTCCATGTCCGTAATGGCCTTGGCGCTGTATTCCCGCAGATCCGGGTACATGCCTCCCTGGATGATACCGAAGAGACCCTGGTCTTCCCGGGTCTTGGCTTCCAGGCACCGCCGGGCCCAGCGGGTGGTCCGTTCCGTGGACTGTTTGGCATAGCCGTGGTCCGCCGGATAGGGGATGCATTCATCGAAAGCCATGATAATGTCCGCCCCCAGGTCCTCCTGGGCTTTGGTGGCCACTTCCGGGTTCAGGAACTGCCGGGAGCCGTCCAGATGGGACCGGAACATGACCCCTTCTTCGGTGATCTTCCGCATCTCTCCCAGGCTGAACACCTGGAAGCCGCCGCTGTCGGTGAGCATCCCCCGTTTGTAGTTCATGAACTTGTGGAGGCCGCCGGCTTTCCGGACCAGCTCCGTCCCCGGCCGGAGGAACAGGTGGTAGGTGTTGGACAGGATCACCTGGGAGTGCATGGCGTACAGCTCTTCCGGGGTCAGGGTCTTCACTGTGGCCTGGGTCCCCACCGGCATGAACATGGGGGTGTCGAAGGTCCCGTGGGGGGTGTGGAGTTTCCCCAGCCGGGCCCCGCTCCGGGAATCTTCCTTGATGAGTTCGAAATAGACGGAATGCATATTTTCTCCTTTAATGAATGAACATGGCGTCGCCGAAGCTGAAGAACCGGTACTTCTCCTGAACCGCCACCTTATAGGCGTGGAGGATGTTTTCCCGGGTGCTGAGGGCGGACACCAGCATGATCAGCGTACTCTGGGGCAGATGGAAATTGGTCACCAGGGCATCCACGAACCGGAACTGATAGCCCGGATAGATGAAGATGCTGGTCCAGTTGCCCCCGGCTTTCATTTCTCCGCTGGCTCCGGCACTTTCCAGGGTCCGGACGGAGGTGGTGCCCACGGCGATGATCCGCCGTCCTTCCCGTTTGGCTTTGTTAATGGCGTCCGCCGCCTCCTGGGACACGGTGTAGAATTCCCGGTGCATCTTGTGGTCCTCGATCCGGCTTTCATTCACCGGACGGAAGGTGCCCAGCCCCACATGGAGGGTGACGAACACTTCTTCCACTCCCATGTCCCGGATCTTCTGGAGCAGTTCCTTGGTGAAATGGAGCCCGGCGGTAGGGGCCGCCGCGCTGCCCCGTTCCCGGTTGTACACGGTTTGATACCGTTCCTTGTCCTGGAGCTTTTCGTGGATATAAGGCGGCAGAGGTGTTTCTCCCAGCCGGTCCAGGATTTCCTCAAAGATCCCGTCATAGTGGAACCGGGCGATCCGGCCCCCGAAATCCGTGGTTTCCAGGATCTCACAGCTCAGTTCATCGCTGAACTTGATCTGAGCTCCTTTCTGGAGCTTCTTCCCGGGCTTCACCAGGACTTCCCAGTCCGTGGCGTTCTTCCGGGTCAGCAGGAATACTTCCACATGGGCTCCGGTGGTCTTGAACCCGTGGAGCCGGGCCGGGATGACCCGGGTGTCGTTGAACACCAGCACATCTCCGGGCTTCAGATATTCCGGCAGATTGAAGAAATGCCGGTGTTCCAGTTCTCCGGTCTTTTTGTCCATCACCAGCAGCCGGGAAGAATCCCGGGGTTCCACCGGTGTCTGGGCAATCAGTTCCTGTGGCAGATCATAGTCAAAATCAGTAACTTCCATTTGTTTTCTCTCCTAATAAACCTGT
This sequence comes from Acidaminococcus sp., assembly GCF_057597765.1. Classification (NCBI taxonomy): domain Bacteria; kingdom Bacillati; phylum Bacillota; class Negativicutes; order Acidaminococcales; family Acidaminococcaceae; genus Acidaminococcus; species Acidaminococcus sp. The sequence continues at coordinate 221,009 of NZ_DBMBXK010000001.1, forward strand.
TTTATCGTTATACCCCGATAATAATGGGACAGGATAGTCTTGTAATTGTTCTTTTTTTCCTTCTGGAGGGCCATGCCCCGGGCGCCCCACTGGCTCAGGCCGACCCCGTGGCCGAACCCGTTGCCGATGAAGCTCACCTTTTCTCCCTCCACATTGGAAAACAACCGCATGTCTCCCACACTGGCTCCGTCCGGCACATCCTTTTTTCCGTCCCCGATGGGGATGGTCTTTTTTCCGATGGGATATCCATAGCCGTTGGTGATGGTCACGTCCAGTTCTTTGGGCCGTTCCAGGCCGATCTGCACATCAAACAGCGTGCTGTTCAGATCCAGCAGGGACCGGACCTGGGTGCCGGTAAGGGTAACGTTTTTTTTCGACCCCACAAAGGTCAGCCGCTTCACCCGTCCGGAAACACCCCGGTCCGGGGTCCAGCGCATGGGAGCTGGCGTCCGGGCAGACAGCCGGATTCCCTGAAGGTCCCCCAGTTCGTAGCCTCCCTGGCTCAGGAGCCGGGTCAGCTGGGCCTTGGTAAAGGTCCTGGTCCAGGCATATTTGGGGGAATCCTGGTCGTAATCCGGCACCGCCTGGAGATAGGGGATGTCCTTCCCCCACACGGCACTGGCCGCTTCCGTATAACCGCCTCCGCTGCTGTGGAACACCGCCTGGATGGGAGCCCCGTCATAAAGGGCCGCCATGCCGCTGGTGGCATCCACCAGTTTGGAGGTGTTGGCGTGTTCCGCGGAAAGGCCTCCATACACCTGGCCCAGTTCGTTGGCCCGGATGTCGAAATTGGGATACTTCCCGTTGTCCATACTGTACAGGGCAAAGCTCCGGGCCGCCACTGCCTGGGCCTTGATGGCTTCGTCCGGCCACAGGGGCAGCACTTCCTTGGCCACCACCCCATAGAGATACTGCTCCAGGGGCAGGGTATTCACCACATTCAGGTTCTTTTTCCCGCTGTTCAGGAGCACCGTCAGGGCGCCCCGGTACTTTTTCCGGTTCACCAGCAGGGGATTTTTGGCATCCGCCGCCACAAGGGACACCTGACTGCCGGACAGCTTTTTCTGGTCCGCATACAGGGAGCCGTTCTTTACGCTGATGAAATGGTTCCCCGGATTCAACACCGTGGTCCGGCCGCCGGCATCCACCACTTTGATTTTCCCGGCAGAACTCACTTGGGCTGAAAACTGGTTCACCGCCAGTCCCACCCGAAGCCGGGGTCCTCCCCCTGCCGCCAGGACCACAGCGTGGATCAGCAGCAGGAAGAAGGCCGTCAGGAAAAGGGTCCGTTTCCCTTTCATTTGCTTCCGTCCTCCGTGGGATAGGGCACTCCCAGATACTGGTAGGCGGCCAGGGTGGCCTGCCGTCCCTTGGGTGTCCGCTGGAGCATCCCCAGCTGCATCAGATAGGGTTCATACACATCTTCCAGGGTCTCAGTCTCCTCGTTGAGGGAAGCTGCCAGGGTATCCACCCCCACCGGCCGTCCGCCGAAATCCTTCACCAGCTTCTTCAGCAGCCGCCGGTCGTTCTGGTCCAGGCCCAAATCGTCGATTTCCAGCCGCTTCATGGCATCCCGGCACACGTCCCGGGTAATGGTGTCGTGGCCCCCCACTTCCGCAAAGTCCCGGACCCGTTTCAGCAGCCGGTTGGCCACCCGGGGAGTGCCCCGGCTCCGGCGTCCGATTTCATAGGCCCCTTCCGGATCGATGGTCACTTTCAAAATTTCCGCCGCCCGTTCCACAATGATCTGGAGTTCTTCCGGAGTGTAGAATTCCAGGTGGCAGATCACCCCGAACCGGTCCCGCAGCGGAGCCGCAATGGATCCCATCCTGGTGGTGGCCCCGATCAGGGTGAACCGGGGCAGATCCAGCCGGACGCTCCGGGCTGCCGGCCCCTTGCCGATGATAATGTCCAGGGCATAGTCTTCCATGGCGGAATAGAGGATTTCCTCCACGGTTTTGGGCAGCCGGTGGATTTCATCGATGAACAGTACATCGCTGTCGCTGAGATTGGTGAGGATGGCCGCCAGGTCCCCCTGGCGCTCCAGGGCCGGACCGCTGGTGATCCGGATGTTCACGTTCAGCTCATTGGCGATGATGTTGGCCAGGGTGGTCTTCCCCAGGCCCGGAGGCCCATAGAGCAGCACATGGTCCAGAGCTTCCTTCCGTTTCAGGGCCGCCTGGATGAAAATCTCCATATTCTTTTTCACTTTGGACTGGCCGATGTATTCCGCCAGCCGCCGGGGACGCAGGCTGTACTGCCAGCCGTCCTGTTCCTGCTCGTGCCCGGCAATCACGCGATTGGTATCTTCCATTTAACTCCTCCTGGCCAAAAGGCGCAGAGCCTCCTTCAGAAGGTCCTCTGCCCTGCTGTCAGCAGTGATTTTCAGTTTCTTCAGCACCTGGGCAATCTCTCCCTGGGTATACCCCAGATAGCTGAGCCCTTCGGCCACAGCCCCCAGGGTGGTGGTGTCGTCTTCCGGGAATTCCCCGTCAAAGCCTTCCCCCGTTTCCTCTTCTTCCAGCCCTTCCGGTCCGGTCATGTCCTTTAATTCCAGCAGCAGCCGTTCTGCGGTTTTCTTTCCGATCCCCGGCAGCTTGGTCAAAAACTTCAGGTCCCGGTTCTTCACCGCCAGATAGAAGGCATCCACCTTGGCCGCTGACAGGATCCCCTGGGCCACCTTGGGGCCGATGCCGCTGACGGTGATCAGCTGGGTGAACAGGGAATAGGCGTCGTAGGACAGGAAGCCGAACAGCTGGAGGGCATCCTCCCGTACGGACAGATAGGTGTAGATCTTCACCTTCTGGTCCACCTGGATCCGGGACAGATCCCCGGTATTCAGGAAGATCCGGTAGCCCACCCCCTGGGTGTCCACCAGACAGAAATTCGTTCCAATATGGTCCACCCGTCCGGTAATGAATCCAATCATCGCATTCTCTCCCGCATTTCCTGTTCCCGGATGAAGTTCAGCCCTGTGATCCCGATGGCCAGGGCATCGGCCACATCATCCGGTTTGGGTTTTTCCTCGATATGGAGCAGTTTCTGCACCATATAAGTCACCTGTTCCTTGTTGGCCCGTCCGGTCCCGGTGATGGCCTGCTTCACCTGGATGGGGGTATAGCCGTATACCGGGATGCCCGCCCGGGCCGCTGTGAGCAGGATAACCCCCCGGGCCTCTCCCACTGCAATGGCCGTGGTCACATTCCGGTTGAAAAACAGTTTTTCCACGGACATGAAATCCGGATGGAACCGGTCGATCAGATCCGTCAGTTCTTCATAGATTTTATTCAGCCGCCGCTCCGGCAGCATGTCCTTGTCGGTAAAAACGGCCCCATAGTGGACCGGGATCAGCCGGCTCCGTTCCAGCCGCACCAGCCCGTAGCCGCAGATTGCCGTTCCCGGGTCGATACCCAATGCCAGCATATCCTGTTTCCCTCCTTAGGGTCAAAAAGCCGGCCTCCGGGGAAGCCCTTCCCCAGCTGGCCGGCCGTATTCATTCCTGGGATGGCTGTGAGGCAGCTTCCCCCTTATTCTTCCTCAGGCAGGTCAGCGTTCGTATAAACGTCCTGCACGTCGTCCAGATCGTTGAAGGCATCAATCATGTTCTGGACTTTTTCTGCATCTTCCCCGGTGACTGCCACAGTGTTGTCCGGAATCAGGGACAGTTCGCTCATGGCCACTTCGATGTTGTGGTCGGCCAGAGCCTTTTCCACGGCATCATAATCTTCCGGAGCGGTGGTGATCACATAGGCGTCGTCGGTAGTTTCCATGTCTTCCGCACCGGCATCCAGTGCCACTTCCATCACTTCGTCTTCAGAAGGAGCCCCTTCCTTTTCCACAGTGAACACGCCTTTGTTCTTGAACATCCAGCCCACGCAGCCGGATTCCCCCATGTTCCCGCCTTTGGAGAACACGTGGCGCACATCGGCAGCCGTCCGGTTCCGGTTGTCCGTCAGAGCGCTGACCATAATGGCCACCCCGGCCGGGCCGTAGCCTTCGTAGGTGATCTGTTCGTAGTTGGAGCCTTCGGTGGCACCCTGGCCTTTGGCGATGGCCCGTTTGATATTGTCCTTGGGGATGTTGTTGGCTTTGGCCTTGGACAAAGCCAGTTTCAGTCTCATATTGCCAGTAGGATCAGGACCGCCCATGCGTACTGCAATGGTGATTTCCCGGCCGATCTTCGTGGTGATCTTCCCACGGAGGGCATCAGCCTTTCCCTTTTTGAATTTGATATTTGCCCACTTGGAATGTCCTGACATGTTAACTTCCTCCTACCTAAATTCGAAAACGCCGGGTATGGAGCCCTGTTTTCAACGTACTCATACCCGGCTATTTTATCACACTCTGTTTATTTGCGCAAATATACCCGTTCCATGTCCACGTTCTTCACGCCGTCCATGGCTTTATCGATTTTCCCGGCACTGTCCGCCTGGGTGGTGCCTGCAAACCGTTTCAGCAGCACCCGGGTGAGGCCCGGTTCCGTCAGAGCCCCCGGTCCGTTGAGGCAGCCTTTCTGGCAGGCCATCCCTTCCAGATACTGGAGATCCAGTTTCCCGGCTTCCACATCCTTCAGGGCCCCCAGACATTCATCCAGCCCGTTGCAGTACAGGGTCTTCAGAGATTCCACATCCACTTCCGGATGGTTGTCCCGGATATAGTCCTTCACAGCGTTGCTTACCCCTGCCGCCTGAGGGAAGCTGCACCCGTCAGCGGAAGAAGCAGGATGGAACGGAGCCACTTCGCAGGCTGCCGGGTCGATGCCCTGGCTGTCCATCATGCACTTCAGTTCTTCGAAGGTCAGCACAAAGTCGATTTCGTCCGGATGTTCCCGGGCTTCCACCTTTTTGGCGATGCAGGGACCGATGAAGCAGGTGAGGGCACCAGGATGGGCGTACTTTTCCAGCTTGCTCCGGGCCACCATGGGAGACACCGCATCGGAAATGCAGTCCGCCAAACCCGGGGCATGGCGCTTTACTGTAGCCACAAAGGCCGGGCAACAGGAACTGGTCATGATTTTCTGTTTGCCGGTGGGCACCTTTTCCAGGAATTCTTCCGCTTCGGAAATGGTGGTCATGTCCGCACCCAGGGCCACTTCCTTCACAGAAGCAAAGCCCAGTTCCTGACAGGCCTTCACAATCTGCCCCGGCTGTACCTTCAAACCAAACTGGCCCACAAAGGAAGGAGCCAGGAGAGCCACCACTTCCTTGCCGCTCTTGATGGCCTGAATCAATTGGACGATATGGCTCCGTTCCTCGATGGCGCCGAAGGGGCAGGCACCCCGGCAGGCACCGCATTCCACGCAGATGTTCTTGTCGATTTCCGCTTTTTTGTTCTTGCCGGTATGGAGGGCATGGACCTTGCAGGCATTTTCACAGGGACGGGCGATTTCCACTACAGCGCCGTAGGGGCAGGCCCGTTTGCAGTTGCCGCATTCGATGCACATGTCATAGTCGATATGGGCACGGCCCTGGTATACGGAAATAGCCTTCTTGGGGCAACCGTTCATGCACCGGTGGGTCAGACAGCGGCGGCACACGTCGGTGATCATGTACTTGTTCACCGGGCAGGCAGAGCAGGCTTCCGGCAGCACGGCAATTACATGCTGGGTCCGGTCCACCGGTTCCGTGGTGGCCTTGTTGGCGGCGTCGATGATGTTCATGTCCTCGTACACACCCAGGGCCACACAGATCCGTTCCTTCAGCACCGCCCGTTCCTTGTGGACACAGCACCGGGTCCGGGGGGTGTTTTCGTTGACGATCTGCAGCACATCATACACATGGTCCGGCAGATTCCCGTCATAGGCCATTTTCGACAGCATGGTCAGCACTTTCCGTCTGATATTCGTAATAACAGTGACTTCCATTTCTTGCTCCCCTTTGAATCAATGAAATTCGATCATTCTACATGCCCTCTATCATATCATATTTTACAAGAAAAAATAAGCCGGGAACTGTACTTTTTTAAGTCAAACTGACACAAAAGTTACACTTATCCATAGATTTTTCCTTATAAAAGGTATAATAAAAAGGACCCTGACGGGTCCCTTTTATGTCATTCTTTATTCCAGCCCCAACAGCTTCTTCACTTCCCCTTCCATCTGGGTCTTGTCCACCACGTCGCTCTGGCGTTTCTGGAGATGGGGCAGTTCCTGCATGCTGGCAGGGATGGGCAGCTTGGCCGCCTTGCTCAGGTCTTCCATGGCCACAAAGGGATCCAGCTTTTTCCCTTCGTAGGTATCCGGATCGATGGAAGCCAGGACCACATCATTGAACTTGAAGGGGCTGGCGGTGCTCAGGACGATGCTGTAGGTTTCGTCCCCGGTCATCAGCCGGTATTTTTCCATGGCCTTGTAGGCCACTGCCGTATGAGGATCCATTACATAGCCGTAGTTGTTGTACACATCCCCGATGGTTTCCCGGGTTTCCACTTCGTCCACCCAGGTGCCGAAGAAGTCCTTCAGGATCTGGTTCTGGAGTTCAGTACTGATCTTGTATTCGCCTTTTTCGTTCAGTTCCTTCATCCATTCCGCCACCTGGGCCGCATCATGGCCGGTTTCTTCAAACAGCAGCCGTTCCAGGTTGCTGGAAACCAGGATATCCATGGAAGGAGAAATGGTCTTGTGGAAGGGGCGCTTCCGGTTGTATACCCCGGTGTTGATAAAGTCTGTCAGCACATTGTTGCTGTTGGAGGCGCAGATGAACTTGTTCACCGGCAGCCCCATCAGTTTGGCATAGAACCCGGCCAGGATGTCCCCAAAATTCCCGGTGGGCACGGCGAAGTTCACCGGTGCGCCGTTTTCGATCCGGCCGCTGTTCACCGCATCCGCATAGGCGCTGAAATAGTACACGATCTGGGGCACCAGCCGTCCCCAGTTGATGGAGTTGGCCGAAGAGAAGGCACAGCCGTGGGCCTGGAGTTCTTCTGCCAGAGGCCGGCTGCCGAACAGGATCTTTACCCCGGTCTGGGCGTCATCGAAGTTCCCTTCCACCGCCACCGCATGGACATTGGCCCCTTTCTGGGTCACCATCTGGAGCTTCTGGATGTCGCTGACCCCTTCCTGGGGATAGAATACGATGACTTCCGTTTCCGGCACATCGGCAAACCCGGCCATGGCCGCTTTCCCCGTATCCCCGGAAGTAGCCACCAGGATCACCAGTTTCTTCTGTTCCCCGGTCTTCTGGACCGCCTTGGTCAGGAACAGGGGCAGGATCTGCAGGGCCATGTCTTTAAACGCACAAGTAGGGCCATGCCACAGTTCCAGTACGTCCAGGTTGTCTTTCAGCAGGTGCAGCGGAGCCGGGAAATCCCCGAACCGTTCCTTGCTGTAGGCCGTTTCCACACAGTGTCTCAGTTCCTCTTCACTGTAGTCTGTCAGGAACCGGGCCAGCACCGTCAGTGCCCGGGCACTGTAGGGTGCTTCCCGCATGGCATCGATTTCCGCCATGCTGATGGGCGGAAATTCCTTGGGCACGAACAGTCCCCCGTCAGCAGCCAGGCCATTGGAAATGGCGTGAGCGGAGCTCACCATATCAGTTTTCCCTCTTGTACTAATGTATAACATAGTCCCCCCTACTTTCTGCATATCGCACCTCGTATCATAGCATAAGAGCTGTATATACGCAACATTTACCAGTCAAATATTTTCTTTGTTCGCATTTCAGCCTTCCCCCAGGGTCCGCCTTTCCTATCCGGTCCCCTTTTGCTATAATGGAAGCAGTTTAGTTCTGTTCATTATATCAATTTATGGAGCGAGAGACAAATGGACGTAAAAATTGCTTGTGCACAAATCCAAATCGAACCGGGCAATCCGGAAGCCAACACCCGGAAAGCCCTCCAGGCCATAGCCAGCGCCCGGGAAAATCAGGTGGACATCCTGCTCCTGCCGGAGCTGATGGTTCCAGGCTATCTGCTGGGAGATCTGTGGGAACAGAGCGCCTTTATCCGGGACTGTGAAGCCTGGGGCAAAGAGATCATCGCCGCCAGCCAGGGCCTGTGCGTGATTTTCGGGAACATCGCTGCCGATCCGGCCAAGGTCAACGAAGACGGCCGGGTGCGGAAATACAACGCCGCCTTTGTGGCCCAGGACGGAAAGCTGCTCCAGGGGGGACTGCCTTATCCTTTCATCAGCAAAACCTCCCTTCCTGACTACCGGGAATTCGACGACAGCCGGTACTTCCACAGCACCGCCAAACTGCTGCCGGAACTGGGTGGCCAGGTCACCATGGAAGACCTGGTAAAGCCGGTGGCCGTCACCATCCGGGGCCGGGAACTGAAGCTGGGAGTGCTCCTGTGCGAAGACGGCTGGACGGAAAACTACCATTATAATGTGCCGGAACTGCTGGAAAAGAACGGAGCCCAGATCCTCTGCAACCTGTCCTGTTCCCCCTATACCTTCCACAAGAACCGGAAGCGCCACGATCTGTTCGTCCGCCAGTCCCGGCAGGGAGGCATTCCCCTGGTTTACTGCAACAATGTGGGGATCCAGAACAACGGGAAAGACGTGTTCACCTACGACGGCTGCAGCTGCATGTACGATGCCAGGGGCCGGATGATCACCGATTCGCCTGCCTTCCAGGAAGACCTGCTGATAAGCCGGTGGAACCCGGACACCGGGGAGCTCCAGGGGGAACGGGGACTCCAGCCCTCCCTTTCCGACGCCCAGGAAATCTATCAGTCCCTCCGGTACGGGGCTTCCCGGTTCCTAGACCAGCTGGGGATCCGGAAAATGACCATCGGGGTGTCCGGGGGCATCGATTCTGCCGTTACCGCCGCTTTCTACGTGGACATTTTGGGACCGGAAAACGTGCTGCTGGTGAACATGCCCAGCCAGTTCAACTCGGAACTGACCAAGAGCCTGGCCCAGAAAATGGCGGAAGCCCTGGGGGCCAATTACGCCATCCTCCCCATCCAGGAAGTGGTGGAAAAGACCATCCTCCAGTTCAACAGTACGCCCATCCACGATTACACCTCCGGGGAGGACTTCCATCTGAAAGTCACCCCCTTTGCAGCGGAAAACATCCAGGCCCGGGACCGGGGCGCCCGGGTACTGGCCGGTCTGGCTTCCCTGTTCGGCGGCGGTTTCTCCTGCAACTCCAACAAGGCGGAAATGACCGTGGGCTATGCCACTTTCTACGGGGACATTGCCGGGGTACTGGCACTCATCGGGGACCTGTGGAAACACCAGGTCTATGCCCTGGGCCGGTACCTCAATGAGGAAGTGTTCCGGCGGGAAGTGATCCCGGAAGAAATCTTCCGGATCAAACCCAGTGCGGAACTGTCCGCTGCCCAGACCGTAGGCAACGGCGGGGACCCTCTGGTGTATCCCTACCACGATTACCTGCTCCAGGCCTTTGTGGAAAGCTGGACCAAGACCTCTCCGGAAGAACTGCTGACCTGGTACCTGGAAGGCACCCTGGAAGAACACCTGGGCTGTGAAAAGGGACTGGTGGCGGAGCTGTTCCCGGATGCCCGGTCCTTTATTGCCGACCTGGAACGGTGGTGGAAACTGTTCTGCGGTCTGGCTGTGGCCAAGCGGATCCAGGCTCCCCCCATCCTGGCCATTTCCAAACGGGCCTATGGCTATGACCACCGGGAGTCCCAGCTGAAGCCCTTCAGTTCCCGGAAATACCGGGAACTGAAGGCCCGTGCCCTGGGAGAAGACCAGTGAACCCTCCGGTCTGGCTCCTGCGGAATGCCCTCCTGGCCGCCATCTATGCAGCCCTGACCCTGGGCCTGGCCCCTTTCAGCTATGGGCCTGTCCAGGTGCGGGTATCCGAATGTCTCACCCTGCTGGCCTTCTGCAGTAGGAAATGGATCCCCGGGCTCACCGCCGGCTGCTTCCTGGCCAACCTGGGGAGTCCCTTCGGCCTGCCGGACATGGTCCTGGGAACCCTGGCCACCTTCCTGGGGATCTGGCCCATGCACAGGCTGAAAAGTCCCCTGCTGGCTTCCCTGTGCCCGGTGATCAGCAACGGAGTGGTAATCGGGGCAGAGCTGGACGTGCTGGCCGCCCTGCCCCCGGATCTGTCCCTGGGGGCCGCCATGATCTACATCGGTGCAGGAGAATTCCTCAGCGTCACCGTCCTGGGAACTCTGCTGCTGAAAATGATCCTGAAAAATGAAACATGCAGGAAAATATTGATGGAATGAAAATGAGGTGCTGCCTGGGCAGCACCTCATTTTCATCAATCGACAGCCTTTTTGAAAAAATCTCCCAAAATCTTTTCCATCTTTTCCCGGCCATCTCCCGGCTGGGCCTCGTAGATTTTTTCTTCTCCATAGAAGAAAGTGGGCACGTAGTAGTACTTCCGGCCCTTCAGTTTTTCCGGTTCCCGGTTTTCGTTCACCTTCACCAGGGGGATCTTTTTGTATTCCGGATGGCTGGCATACAGACCTTCCAGTACCTCCCCGGCCAGTTTGCAGTAAGGGCACCCGTCCATATAGATAAACAGCAGTTCCATGATTCTTCCTCCTTTGTTTTTATTTTGCGTTAACCTCTTATTTAAAAAAGTTGACCGCAAAATTCTCATTCTTTATAATGATAAGCATATTATACCAGAAGGGATGAGATCATTGAAGATAGAAGCACTGCGCGAACTGACCGACCGGATCATGGACGGGTACCGGCTGAAACCGGAAGACCCGGAAGTCCAGGACCTTCTGACCCAGGACCTGGCCGAACTCCAGCAGGAAGCCGGACGGCTCCAGAAGCACTTCTGCGGCAACCATGTGGATTTCTGCACCATCATCAACGCCCGGAGCGGCCGCTGCGGGGAAAACTGCAAATACTGTGCCCAGGCCGCCTGCCACCATACAGGCTGTGAAGAATACGGGTTCCTGTCCAAAGAAGAAGTGATGAAAACCGCCAAAGCCGACCAGGATGCCGGTGCCAACCGGTTCGCCATGGTCACTTCCGGACGGGCTCTTACCGGGAAGGATTTTGAAAAGGCCCTGGATATCTACAAAGCCATGAAAAAGGACCTGACCATCGACCTGTGTGCCTCCCACGGCATCATCAGCCGGGAACAGTTCCGCCGTCTCCGGGAAGCCGGGGTCACCAGTTACCACCACAACATCGAAACCTCCCGGCGGTACTTCCCCCAGATCTGCACCAGCCACACCTTTGACGACCGGATCCGCACCATCAAAGCTGCCCAGGCGGAAGGCATGTGCGTATGCTCCGGCGGCATCATCGGCATGGGCGAAACCTGGCAGGACCGGCTGGACATGGCCTTTACCCTCCAGAGCCTGGGGATCGAATCCATTCCCATCAACGCCCTGATGGCCATTCCCGGCACCGGTATGGAAGGCCGGAAGCCCCTGCCTGCAGAAGACATCCTCCGGACCATTGCCATCTTCCGGTTCATCAACCCCACCGCCAATATCCGTCTGGCTGCCGGCCGGAAGCTGCTGCCCAAAAACGGAGCCACTGCCCTCCTGGCCGGAGCCTCCGCTTCCATTACCGGCAACATGCTCACCACCAGCGGCACCACCATCAAAGACGATATGGAAATGCTGAAAGAGCTTGGCCTGACCAATCACTGAGCATAAAAAAAAGCCCCCTTCCCGGGGGCTTTTTTCAGGCTCAGAAGCATTCACAGTTAACCATGAAATAGGATTTGGGATGAGCGCAGACCGGGCATACTTCCGGTGCTTTTTCCGCTTCCACGATATGGCCGCAGTTGGAGCAGATCCACACGGTCTTTTCGCTGCGCTGGAACATGGTGCCATCTTCCACTTTCTTCAGCAGAGCTCTGTACCGTTCTTCATGGTGCTTTTCAATGGCGCCCACGGCTTTGAACTTGTAAGCCAGATCCTTGAAGCCTTCTTTTTCAGCGGTTTCTGCGAATTCCTTGTACATTTCAGTCCATTCGTAGTTTTCGCCGGCTGCTGCATCCTTCAGGTTTTCCACCGTATCAGGGATGGAGCCACCATGGAGAGCCTTGAACCAGATCTTGGCATGTTCCTTTTCGTTGCCGGAAGTTTCCAGGAAGTTCTTGGCTACCCGTTCGTACCCTTCCTTCTTTGCTACACTGGCATAATACCCGTATTTATTGTAAGCCTGGGATTCACCTGCAAACGCAGTCCATAAGTTTTTTTCAGTCTGAGAACCTTTCAATTCAGCCATTGTCAAATCCTCCTTTTTTTCTGTTGTTCCCCCTTCCGGGGAACTGTCTTGTACCCTTTTTTTCATTGTCATTTCCTGACACCCATATAGTACAACAAACCTAGAAAATAGTCAAGGGTTTTTAATAATTATTTTCTTTTAGTCTGTGTTTTGTTCTGTTCCTTCCGGGCCAACCGTTCTGCCAGGATCTGTTCTGCCGTCCGCACCCGTCCGGATTTCTTCTGTACCTGAGAATCATGCTTCCCTTCCCAGAAAATCCTCACCGGAAGATTGGAAGAACCGGGGGGAGAGAAGTAGAAGGAAGCGCTTTTCCCTGCCGGTACCGTCCCCAGTTTCATGGTTTCCCCGTCATGGTTCCAGCCAAAGGACAGCCGGTTATCCGGGATCCGGATGTACCGGGCAGTTTCCCCCTGAGCGGTAAGTACTCCAAACCCAGCATAGGCGCCCCCATAGGGATTGAACCGGAGCTGAGCATCATTCTTGCCCCGGGTCCGGAAATTCACGTCGTACATGACCCCGTAGTTCCCATAGTTGACCACCGGTTCATTCCGGGTCACATCGATGCCCCGTACATAGGGATCCTTGTTGTCGTCTGCCAGTTCCAGGCCCCAGATGGTTCCCTTATCCGTATCAAAAGCATCCTGCAGGGTCACATGGACATTGGCCCCTTCAAAAGTACCCCGGAGCACATGGCCTCCTTCATCAGGGGGCAGGATGGAATAGACTTCCGCAGATACCCTTGGATCCGCATCCACCGGCATCATGATAAAGGAAACTTCCACCGGTCTTTCAAAATTCAGATCCACAATCCCGGTGACCAGTTCCTGAGGATGGAGAATGTACCCCTTCCCGTTGTTCAGGATATCCCGGGGCCCGCTGAGGAAGAATTTCCGGCCGTTGGGGGTGGAACTGTAATACCGTTCCTGGGCTTCCTTCCCGGCTTCCAGCCAGTCCTCATTGGGACGGGAGATTCCGTTCTTCCCCAAGTTAACCAGGCTGGGCCGCAAGGTAGTCCGCCGGAGCAGCACCGCCAGCCGTTTGTCCGTACGGGTGTCGTTTACATGATGAAAGAAAAGCCGCACCGGCCCCTCCACCGTATCCCGGTACATGATCCCGATTTTTCCCACCATTTCCGGGCTGTCGGAAAAAATCAGTTTGGGACCGTCATGGGTAATGGTCCCTTTTACTTCCTCATAGGCCGGCACCCCATCCTGCCAGGCCAGATCCTGGACCGAAGCCTGGGCTCCCAGGGGAAGCAGCAGGGACAGTCCGGCACAGAGCCAACTCCATAAAGATTTACGGTAATGCAACAATGAAACCTCCTGTATCATTAAAGTAGATTGGCAAAAAACACATTCCTTATTCTAACACAAAAACCTCCCGCCTTGTTGTTTTCAGAAATTACTCAAAAGTCCGCTTTTTCCCTTGTATAATACAGGGCAAATCGCTATAATATAAAATATAGGATTTAATTATGAGAGTATTTTAAGAATTCGTTGTATAAATGGTTCTTTTCCAAGAAAGGAAGTTGCTATGAAAGTCCGTACCATTCAGGCCGATCCCAGCGGCAACATAACCTTGTATGTGCTGGATCCGGTCCCTCAGGAAAACCGTAAAGAACTGAACCGGCAGCTGCTGGCCCTTGACCCTTCTGTGGAGCAGGTAGGGTGTCTTTCCTTTAAGGAAGACCAGCCCCAGGTGGAGATGATGGGTGGGGAATTCTGCGGAAATGCCACCCGTTCTGCCGGTGCCTGTGCCCTCTTCTACCAGGGGAAGAAAGAAGGAGAATATCAGGTCACCTGCAGCGGCTGTCCCACTCCCCTCCCGGTTTCTGCCAAAAAGATCCGGGAAAATCTCTACGATGCCACAGTTCAGCTGCCGCCCCCTTTGTCCATTGGGAAGATTCGTCTTTCTTATGAACGGGAAAGTGTGGAATGCCAGGAAGTGGTCCTGCCCGGGATCACCCATTATGTGTATTTTACCCTGAATGTGGACGAAGTGGACCAGGACCAGCTGTTCTATTCTCTCCAGCGGGAAATTTCCCGGGGAACGGAACCGGAAGCCTATGGGCTGATGCTGGTGGAAATCAGCACCTTGAAAGTGATCCCCATTGTCTATGTATCCGCTACCGGTACCTTGTACCACGAAAAAAGCTGCGGCAGCGGATCTGCTGCTGTGGCTGCCGCCCTGGCCCATCGTCAGAAACGGTCCCTGGCCGCCACCCTCCAGGAACCAGGAGGCCGGATCGATATTGAGGCCGACTGGAAAGACGGAGAAATCATTTCCCTCACCATCGGCGGCCCCGTCCGTCTGGGAGCTGAAACCCTGGTGGACACGGACCAGGGAAAGTAAAGCCCTTTTTTCTCTTGACAATGGTTCCAACCCCATGCTAAAATAATTTTATTGTGATACCCATCACGCTTGCCGAAGTGGCGGAATTGGCAGACGCACTTGACTCAAAATCAAGCGCCCTAAAAGCGTGCCGGTTCGAGTCCGGCCTTCGGCACCATTATTGAAATGATAAAAGAGGCTGTTGCAAATGCAACAGCCTCTTTTTGGGTCACGAACAGGGGGTGCTGCATATGCAGCACCCCCTGTTTTCATTTCGCTGGTACAATCGTCCCTTTGAATTTTTCTTCGATGAACTTCTTCACCGCTTCGGAATGGAAGATTTCGGCGATTTTTTTGTATTCCGCCTTTTCCTTGTCCTTTTCCCGGGCTACCAGTACCATCACGGCCAGAGGTTCATCATCCTTTTCCCAGAACAGCCCCTGTTTCTTCACGTCCATACCGGAGCTCATAACATAGTTCATGGTGATCACTGCCAGGTCCACATCCGCCAGGCTCCGGGGCAGCTGGGCCGCTTCCAGTTCCTTGAACTTCAGGTTCTTGGGGTTGTCCACCACATCGTTTACGGTAGCCTTGAAACCGACCCCTTCCTTCAGTTTGATCAGGCCGGCTTTTTCCAGGAGTGCCAGGCCCCGTCCTCCGTTGGTGGGATCGTTGGGGATAGCCACCGTGGCGCCGTCCGGCACATCTTTCAGATCATGGATCTTGTCACTGTAGATGCCCATCCGCATCAGGATGGTGTTCCCGATGGGCACCAGCTTGGTACCGTTCTGCTTGTTGAAGTTGGCCAGGAAGGGCGCATGCTGATAGCTGTTCAGATCCAGGTCCCCTTCTGCCAGGGCTTTGTCCGGAGTGATGTAATCGGAGAATTCCACCACTTCCACGTTCAGCCCCTGCTTCTTGGCTTCTTCCGCCACCGCATGGACCACATCCGCATGAGGCCCGGCCGTAGCCCCGATCTTGATGGGCTTGCCGCTGTCGGCGCTTTTCTTGTCGGCACCGCTGCCTCCGCATCCGGCCGCCAAAAGGGCTGCCGCAACCAATCCCGTCAAAAACAAACGGATCTTACCTTTTCCCAACATCTCATCGCTCCCTTTTAATTCATATTATTTTACTAGTAATTAATGTGTATATCATAGTCGGAAAAGGGAGAGATGTCAAGGGGCTGTTGCCTATGCAACAGCCCCCTCTCACCGATTGATCCATTCGTTCACTTTCCGGTTGTAATACTCATTCTTTTTCTTCTGGACCCATTTATCCCGTTCTTCGCAGATGGCCAGCATTTCGTCCACCATTTCTTCTGCCGTAGGGGGCTGGACGTGGATCAGGTACTGGGTCATCCGTTCCACGGTGCTCTCCGTCCCCAGGTTCTGGGCCATCAGTTCTCCCAGTTCCGCCGGATACCCCAGGTTCACCACCACATCCACCAGTTCCCGGCTCAGCTGTTCCAGTCTTGTCATATCATTCTCCTTCGGTTTCCTTATTATTTCTCTTCCCACAGCCGGCACAGCAGCTGTACTGCCAGGATACCCACAAACACTCCCAGGGTATCCAGCAGCACATCCGACACCTGGGCACTGCGGCCCGGGCTGAACAGCTGGAGGCATTCGTCCACGGCCCCTGCCGCAGCTCCCAGAAGCAGCGCCGGAAGGCCCCGTCCTGTAAGGCCGGTCAGCACCATGCCCAGGGCAGTGAATTCCGTCAGATGGGCCAGTTTCCGGATGGTGTAGAAATTCAGATACCCCATCCCCGGCAGACTGCCCCACCGGGCCAGGGCCAGATGGAGCACCGACTGGCTCTCGGCCTGGGAAGCTGTCCCATTCTGGAGAGAGTGCCCCCAGATGAACCCCAGCAACACCACCAGCAAAACCCAAAGCACCCGACGGCCCATATCTTCACCTCCTGTATAATGGGATTATTATAACATAAAAGGAGCCGTCCCATAGGCAACGGCTCCTCTTCTTTTTCTTTTATACCGACCAGGCACTGGATTCAAAATCCACAGGCCCACGCCCTTGTCTGGCTGCCTTTACCTTGGGGCAGGACTGCTTCGGACTGTTCTTCTGGATTACGGCCCCCCATACGCTCTGGAAATCCTTGGGACGGAAGCCCAGATTCATTTCCCACATCGTAAAAACTTTCTTTTCCATACGGATCTCTCCCTTCCCTTGTTTTCCTGCAGATTGGTTTGTTTTCTCTTTGTGACTACAGTATACGACGAAACTTATACAAAGAAAAACAAATAGATTTCAGTGTTATTACAAGCTGGAGATTGTAGTATAATACAGAAAAAGGAGGCGGTCCCATGGAATTGGCGCAAAAAATGTTTCTGCTGGCGGCGGAAGAGATGAATTTCACCAAGGCAGCCAAACGGGCCTTTGTAACCCAGCAGTGTCTCAGCGAGCATATCAGCAAACTGGAAAAACAGCTCCATACGAAACTGTTCCTCCGGGGCAGGCATCTCCAGCTGACGGAATCAGGAAAAGCCATGGTCAGCACCCTCCGGCAGATCCAGCACCTGGAAGAAAGCCTGGGCCATCGGATCCAGGAAATCGAGGCGGGAGAAATCGGGGAGATCCGCCTGGGGATCAGTACCTCCCGGGCCCGTCTCCTGCTGCCCCGTTTTCTGGAAACATTCCACGGGACTTATCCACAAGTCCACATTTCCATCACCCTGGGGGATACAGTCCAACATATCCAACTGATGAAAACCCAGCAGCTGGATCTGGTGTTGGGGCTGGATGCACCTTCTGATCCCTTCCTGGAAGAGAAGCTGATTGGCAAAGAGAAACTGATGGTAGTGGGCACCCTTTCTTTTTTCTGCCAGTATCATCTGGGTACCTTCTCCCCGGAAAACTGGAAAACAGGAAATACCATCTCCCTTCAGGAATTCAAGCCTTTTCCCCTGATCGGCAATCGGGAACACAGCACCCTGCTGGAACTGGTCCAGAGCTGCCTTCGGGAAAATCATCTGGACTGCCCCCAGCCCATTTCCATCAGCGACATCAGCACCCAGATCCAGCTGTGCCGGCTGGGCCATACAGCCACCTTCTGCAATGATGTGCTGGCCTATCCTCTGATCCGGGAAGTCCAGAAGGATCAGGAAGACCCCCTGCTGGCCTTCTACATAGCCGGTGAGACCCACACCATGCGCTCCAGCATTCTCCGGCTGAAAGCCCAGGTAAGGCCCAGATACCTGGAAGATTTCACCAACAAACTGCTGGAATATATGAAAAAAATCCAGAATGGATAAGGGGTTGTGAAATATTCACAACCCCAGTCGTGGGCCGTGACTCACAGCCCGCGACCCGCGACAAAAAGGCCTGCATCTTTCGATGCAGGCCTTTTCTCTTAACCGGCAGCTCCCTATCCTCCCGGACCGTTTCCAGTCGAGTACTTTCGGCGTATAAGGGCTTAACTGCTGTGTTCGGCATGGGAACAGGTGGATCC